>DAIQQI010000350.1:0-3631 GCA_036786925.1 Steroidobacteraceae bacterium | reverse complement strand
CAGCAGCGACGGGTGGATGTTCAGGATTCGGTTCGGGAACGCCTCGAGGAGCGGCGCTCCGATCAGGCGCAATTCGCGATAGTCGAAGGACCGGAATTCCTCGTACCCTTCCAGCAGCCGCTCGAGGTTGGCGCGCTGCTCCGGCGCCTCGCCACCTAACAACATCCACAGGTCCTGGATCGCCGGCCCCTGCAGGCAGTCATCGAGATCGACAAAGGTCGGGATGCCCTCGCGCAGCAGCAGGTTGCCGAGATGGCAATCGCCATGCAGGCGCAGCGCCTGATAGCCCTCGAGGTCGTCAAAGGCGGCCTCGACGCGCTCGAGCAGCTCGTCGGTCAGGCCGCGGTAGGCCTCTGCCAGGTCGGGTGGCAGCATGCCGCTCGCCAGCACCTGGGCACGTGGGCGGCGCCCGAGCCAGTCCGCGGTCAGCGCCGGGCGGGTCTTGAATTTCTGCCGCGCACCTAACAAATGTACCCGGGCTAACAGACGCCCGAGGATGACGAGCACGTCGGGGCTGTCGAGATCGAACGCGCGGCCCGCACAGAACGGAAACACAGCGTAGCGAAACCCGGCGTGGCGCAGCAGCGTCGCGCCGTCGAAGGATTTCGGTGCAATCACCGGCAGTTCGGCCGCCGCCAGCTCCTCAGCAAACGCATGCTCTTCCAGAATCTGCGCATCGCTCCAGCGCTCGGGCCGGTAGAACTTGAGGACCCACCAACCATCGCTGCTGCCGACCTGGTAGACGCGATTTTCGTAGCTGTTGAGCGCGAACAGGCGCGCATCGGGATCGAGCCCGGCGACATCGAGGGCATCCAGGACCGTGTCAGGCGTCAACGAGGCAAAGGGTCTGGGGCCGAAGCGGGACATAATTCACAGAGGCGTAAAGGCCAACCGGTATGATATCGGCTGCTTGTTAAGATCGAAAAACTATGACCCAGCCTAGCATCCTCGTCACCGGCGGAGCCGGCTATATCGGCAGCCATGTTGTCCTGCAGCTGCGCCAGCGCGGCGCGCGAGTCGTCGTGATCGACGACCTGTCGAAGGGTTTCCGCCAGGCCGTGTGAGACGCGCCGCTGGTGGTCGGCAATGTCGGCGATCGCACCCTGGTCGGCGCGGTGTTCGAGGAATACAACGTCCAGACCGTCATGCATTTCGCGGCGCATACCATCGTGCCCGAGTCGGTCGCCGATCCCCTCAAGTACTACGGCAACAACACCTGTTGCACGCGCAACCTGCTGGAAGTCTGTGTCGCGCATGGCATCAGGCAATTCGTTTTCTCGTCCACCGCGGCCGTTTACGGCATGGCGCCGTCCGGAGTCGTTGCCGAAGACGCGCCGATGGCGCCGATCAACGCCTATGGCACCTCGAAGCTGATGTCCGAGTGGATGCTGCGGGATACGGCGGCGGCCACCGGCCTGCGTTACGTCGCGCTGCGCTATTTCAACGTCGCGGGCTCGGACCCCGAGGGCCGCATTGGCTGCTCGACCCCGGATGCGACGCTGCTGGTCAAGGTCGCCTGCGAGGCGATGGTCGGCAGGCGCGACCATGTCTCGATCTACGGCACCGACTATGAAACCAAAGACGGCACGGGCGTGCGCGACTACATCCACGTCAGCGATCTGTCCACGGCGCACATCCAGGCGCTCGACTACCTGGACGGCGGCGGCGCCTCGACCACGCTGAACGTCGGCTACGGCCACGGCTTCTCGGTCCGCGAAGTGCTGGACAGCGTGCAACGGGTCGGCGGCAAGAAGCTGCAGGTTCGCGAGCAGCCGCGGCGCGCCGGCGACCCGGCGATCCTGATCAGCAAGGCCGAGCGGATTCGCTCGGTGCTGGGCTGGAAGCCGCAGCTCGACAACCTGGACCGCATCGTCGAGACCTCGCTCAATTGGGAAAAAAAGGCGCTCGCCAGTCCCTGGCAGAACAACTGAGCCCAATAACGAACCAATAACTTACTAGAATGGCAGCCGTGAAATGGCTGCGCCCCAAATCGCTCAGTGGCCTGATGCTGCTGGGCCTGACCCTGATCGCCGTGCCGCTCCTGATCGCGATCCTGAACGCCGCGATCCAGATGCGCGAGCTGACGCTGGCGAGCCAGGAACTTGTGCGCCAGAGCGTCCAGAACACGCGCCTGACGCGTGACCTCGAAAACCTGATCGCGGCCAATGAGCGCACCACCCGCCTCTACCAGGTGCTGGGCGACACCCGGCTGCTCGAGGTGCTGCGCCGCAACAGCAACGGCATCACGGTCGCTAGTCAGGCACTGCGGGGCCCTCCCCCAAATGCCGAAAACAACGCGCTCCTCGATCAGCTCGATGGTCTGCAGGCGAAACGCCAATCGATTGCGATTGCCTCGGGCAATCCGGCGGCCCTGGTCGACGACCTCGCGCGGCTGCAGGATTTGGCGGTGGTGGCACGCAAGCTGACCGATCTCGGCAATCGCACCACCGATGCGGCCCTGCGACAGCTGCAGGAGCGCACCGAGCGCGCCCGCACCCAGCTCGCATGGCAGGCTGCCCTGTTGGCGCCGCTGATCATCCTGGCCGTTGTACTCCTGACCTTGTTCGTGGCCCGGCCGCTGGGCCAGATTGACCGCGCAATCAACGAGCTGGGGCGCGGCGACTTCTCGCGCGGCATCACTGTCAAAGGCCCGTCGGATCTGGCGCGGCTAGGCGGCCAGCTCGAGTGGTTGCGCCTGCGCCTCGGCGAACTCGCAGAGGAGCGGTCCCGGTTCCTGCGACACATGTCACACGAACTCAAGACCCCACTGGCCAACATTCGCGAGGGCACGGATTTGCTGCTGGAAGGCGCTGTAGGGCCCCTGGCGACCGCCCAGCATGAGGTCGCCAGCATCCTGCGCGACAACGCCCTGCGGCTCCAGCGGCTGATAGAGAACCTCCTGTCGTATACCGCCTGGGAAAGCCACAACAGCCGCCTGGAACTGAGCGAATTCCCGATCCGGCCGCTGATCAAGCAGGTTCTGGAGAACCAACAGCTGACCATGTTGTCCCAGAGACTCCGGCTCGAAGTGCGGGCGGATGACGTCCAGCTGACCGCGGATCGCACCAAACTGCGCCTGATAATCGACAATCTATTGTCCAACGCGATCAAGTATTCACCCAAGGGCGGTACCATATATATCGTCGCCCGGGCCGAGGCCGATGCCTGGACGCTGGAAGTGGCGGACAGCGGCAGCGGCATAGCGCCGGCCGAGCGTGAGCGGATTTTCGATGCGTTTTATACCGGCCGAAGCGCGCCCGCAGGCAGCCTGCGTGGCACGGGCATCGGTTTGTCGGTGGTGATGGAATTTGTCAATGCACATGGCGGCACGATTGAATTGCTGGATGGAAAATACCCGGGCGCGCATTTCCGGATCCGCATGCCCATACGAACCAAGGTGGCCCCTGAACCTCGCAAAGAAACTCGCAAAGAAACGCGCAAGACGGCTGCCTGAAGCCGCCCTGTTGTTAGGCGTCGCGCTGACGACGGCGGCCTGCGGCAGCCTCGGCAGGCAAGCGCCACGCGATCCGCTGGGCGATCGGGGCGTGAGCGCGGTCGAGCGCTCGGCCAACCCGCCGGCGCTGACGCAGCACCTCGATGCCATCCAGAAACTGCTGGCCGCCGAGCCGGC
>DAIQQI010000349.1:0-3636 GCA_036786925.1 Steroidobacteraceae bacterium | reverse complement strand
CTGCAACTGGTCGACCACCGACGCCGATGTCGAGCGCAGCGTGGCGGCCATCCTGCGCGTGGTCTGAGCGCGCACAGGCCAGGCGCGGTAGTTGCGGCGCCGCGGTCAAAGGGCAGGATCAGGTGTCGGTCGCACGCGCTGCGCGTCCCCTCGCGTACGCGATCCGCGAGGATCACATTCGGTCATTTCCAGATTGTTAGCTCAGCGGCCTCGCGGCCACGCGCACGCTCGGCGTGCTCCGACGACACTGGTCCTGCCCTTTGACCACGCCACCGCAACCTCAGCGTCAGCGACGCTGCGCGTTCAGACCACGCGCACGTTCTTGAACTGCCACGGATCCGTCTTGTCGAGATCCTCGGCAAACAGCCGCTCGCGATCGGTCAGCGGTGTCCAGTCCGTGTATGCGCCGGTGACGTTGCCGAGGTAGGGCCGCATGATTTCCAGCGGCCTGCGGAAATCCATTTCGTCCGGCTCGACCAGCCCGGAGTTCGGGTTTTCCATCGCCCAGATCATGCCGGCGAGACAGGCGGATGTGACCTGCAGGCTGGTCGCATTATTGTACGGCGCGAGCTTGCGCGCCTCGTCGACCGTCAGTTGCGAGCCGTACCAGTAGGCGTTCTTCTTGTGACCGGCTAACAGGACACCGAGCTCGTCGATGCCGCCCGGTGCGATTTCGTCCATCAGGATGCGTTTGCTCGCCTGCAACTGGTAGTTCTTGCCGGCGAACTCGTGCACTGACAGCACTGCATCGTCACAGGGGTGATAGGAGTAATGCGCGGTTGGGCGGTAGACAATCTGCGCGCCGTCTTTCACGGTGAAGTAGTCGGAGAGCGAAATCGATTCGCCGTGCGTGATCAGAAAACCGTAGAAATTGCCGGACAGAGGGGTCCAGGTGCGCACCCGCGTCGCACAGCCCGGTTGCGCCAGGAAAATGGCCGATTGACTGCCGAAGTCATGGCGCCGGCCATCGCGCGGGAAATTCTTCTCGTGCGTGCCCCAGCCGAGCTCGGCGGGCTGCTGTCCTTCACTGACAAAACCGTCCACCGACCAGGTGTTGACGAATTCATCAGGCTTCTTGCGCACCGGCGAGACCTGGGTGTCGCGTTCGGCGATATGGATGGTCTTGACGCCGACTTTCATGGCGAGCCGGGCCCATTCCAGCCGCTCCTTGGGATTGCCGGCATCGATGCCCAGATCGCCCGCGACATTGAGCAACGCCTGCTTGACCAGGTGCTGCACGAATCCCGGGTTGGCGCCGTGCGTCAGCACCGCCGTCGGTGCGCGTGCATGACCGGCGCGCAGCGCGAGCGCTTCTTCACGCAACGCATAGTTGGTACGCCTAGCCATCGGCAGGCCCGGATCGGTGTAGCCGCCCGGCCACGGCTCGATGCAGGTATCGAGATACATCGAGCCTTTTTCCCAGCAGAACTTGATCAACGCGATCGACGACACGTCGACCGAAACGTTCAACACGAAATCGCCGCGACCGATCAACGGGTCGAGTACGCGGCGAAAATTCTCGCGCGTCAGTGGCTCGACAACGTGCTTGATGCCGTACTTTTCCGCCTCGGCCTTGCCCTTCTCATCGGCGGTCACAATCGTGATGCGGCTCGGCGGAATGCCGATGTGGCGCAACAGCAGCGGCAGGGTGCCCTGCCCGATGCTGCCAAAACCGACGAATACGATGCGTCCCGGGAAGTCCAGGTACTTGATGTGTTCGGTCATAGTGACTTCAGTTTAGCAACTAGCGCCAATGGGGTGGATACGTGCGCTCGTAACCCGGCAGTGCCGCGACACGCAGCAGCCAGCGATCCAGCGCCGGGTAATTCGCCGCAGTCGGAAGAAAGCGCCCCGAAAGCTCATGCGCCTCCGGCCGGTTCAGCGCCCGCAGCAACAGCATGATCCACGGATAGAGCACGAAGTCCGCCGCGGAGGGGGCATCGCCCACGATCCAGTCCAGCTTCGACAATCGCAGCTCGATGGTGCGAGCTTCGCGCGCGGCCAGGTGAATCGCGTTGGTGATGTTCTCGCTGTCCCTAACGAAACTGCCGGTATAGATCGCCTGCGTGATTCGCCCCAGGTCGGCTTCGGTATAGGCCTGGAATTCATTGATCACGCGCATGATCACGCCTGCCTCTTCGGGCGTGCGACCGAACAGCGGATGCTCGGGGTATTTCAGATCGAGGTAGTAGAGGATGGCCAGAGACTCGAACACCACGTACTCGCCATCCTTGAGCACCGGCAGCCGCCCGCGCGGATTCATCGCCAGCATTTGCGGCGACTGGTGTTCCTGCTTGGAAAACTGCAGCAGATGGCTCTCATAATCCAGGCGCTTGTGTTCCAGCGCCAGCATGACGCGCCAGGAATAAGGGCTGCCACTGCCCCACCAAAGTTGGATCGCCATTCAATCTCCTGTGGCCATTGTAACGGCAGCGCCTGCGCGCAGAGAATGGCGGCATGCACCGTACTCTAATCGACTGCGACACGCTCGCTCCGCACCTGGGCGCCCCGGACTGGCGCGTTTTTGACTGCCGCTTCGACCTCGGGAAACCTGAGCTGGGCGGCGCGCAATACTGGCAAGGCCATATTCCCGGCGCTATCTACGCGCATCTCGATCGGGACTTGTCCGCGCCGGTCACGCCGAGCAGTGGCCGGCATCCGCTGCCCGACCCGGCGACACTCGCGGCGCGCTGCGCGGGCTGGGGCATCACTGCCAGGACCCAGGTTGTCGCCTATGACCAGGGCAATGGCATGTGTGCCGCGCGACTGTGGTGGCTGCTGCGCTGGCTAGGGCATGAGCGCGTTGCGGTGCTCAATGGTGGACTTACCGAATGGACCCGGGTTCCGTCGCGGCCCATGAGCCGCGATGTCGTGACGCTTGCGGCCGGCCCGTTCGCTGCGCGCTTGCGCAAGGACTGGGTTGTTAGCACGGAGCAGCTCGCGCCGCTGGTCGAGGCTGGACTCAGCGGCCAGGTGCTGTGCGATGCCCGCGGCGCCGACCGCTTCGCCGGACAGAATGAAACCATTGATCCCGTCGCCGGGCATGTCCCGGGCGCCAGCAACATGCCGTTTGCCGGCAATCTCGGGCCGGACGGGCGCTTCCTGTCGCCCGCGCAACTGCGCGACCGCTGGACTCAGAAGCTCCCGGATCCGTCGCGCACAATCATGATGTGCGGCTCGGGCGTCAGCGCGTGCCACAACCTGCTGGCGCTCGAGCACGCCGGTTTGTCCGGCGCGAAGCTGTACGCGGGCTCGTGGAGCGAGTGGATCCGCGATCCGGCGCGGCCTGTGGCCATCGGGTCCGTGTAACGGCGGATTTGTTAGGCGTCTGGCTGGCGCGCGCTGCATGCCGGCCTGGAGCGAGCGAACTGGAGCGCGCCGAGTGAGGGCGTGGCGAGCGCGGTCGATGAGGCTTTGGACTCGAGGTGGTCGAATGTGTCCAAGCGAGTAGCGCTCACGAGGGCACCCGCAGGGCGCGCGATTGTGAGCCTCGCTCCAGGCCGGCATGCAGCGCGCGCCTCTCACAATCCCAGCAAATCCACATTGCAGCGCCGCAGTCGCGCCTTATACTTCCGCCCCAATGAACATCCCTCAGGAACGCGGCTGGTCGGTCGCAGACTCTCGCGAGCTCTACCA
>DAIQQI010000066.1:0-12043 GCA_036786925.1 Steroidobacteraceae bacterium | reverse complement strand
CCCGGCCGCGATTCGCGCTGGCCAGAACAAGCTGAAGGTTGCCTGCATCGATGAATGGCGCAACCGCGACGGCTCGTATGCTTTCGGTGGCACCTGCCTCAATGCAGGCTGCATTCCGTCCAAGGCGCTGCTGGAATCGACCGAACTGTTCCACCGCGCGCAAAGCGAATTTGCCGCGCATGGCATCACGGTGGGCGCGGTCGCAATGGATGTCGCTGCGATGCAGAAGCGCAAGTCGGCCATCGTCAAGGGCATGACCGGCGGCATACTGGGCCTGCTCAAGGCCGCGGGCGTCACGCCAATCAACGGCCATGGCAAACTGCTGGCCGGCCGCAAGGTTGAAGTCACAGCGGCCGATGGCAGCAAACGGCTGTTAGCCGCAAAGCATGTTGTGCTGGCCAGCGGTTCGGCGCCCATGGAGCTGAAGACCGCGTCCTTCGATGGCGCCAGCATTGTCGATTCCTGGGGCGCGCTGGACTTTACCGCGGTGCCGAAGCGGCTGGGCGTCATCGGCGCCGGCGTCATCGGCCTGGAACTGGGCAGCGTCTGGCGGCGGCTCGGTGCCGAGGTGGTCGTGCTCGAAGCGCTGGAGCAATTCCTGCCGATGGCGGACCAGGCGGTCGCAAAAGAAGCGGCCAGGCACTTCAAGAAGCAGGGTTTGGATATCCGGCTCGGCGCCAAAGTGACCGGCGCCACGCTGGCGAACGGCGCAGTCGATGTCAGTTACACCGACGCCGCCGGCAACGCTGCCAACGTTACCGTCGACAAGCTCGTGGTTGCAATCGGCCGGCGTCCCTACACCGCGGATTTGTTAGGCGAAGGCACCGGCGTCGAGCTCGACGCGCGCGGTTTCATCAAAGTCAACCACGAGTGCGGCACCGGCGCTGATGGCGTGTGGGCGGTTGGCGATTGCGTGCGCGGTCCGATGTTAGCCCACAAGGGCAAGGAAGAGGGCGTCGCGGTCGCGGACCGCATTGCCGGGCGTTACGGCGAAGTCAACTACCAGGTGATCCCCTCGGTTATCTACACCGCTCCGGAGATTGCCTGGGTCGGCCAGACCGAAGAGCAGGTCAAGGCCAGCGGCCGTGCCTACAAGACCGGCAGCTTTCCGTTTCTGGCGAGCGGGCGCGCCCGGGCCATGGAAGCCGCCAGCGGCTTCGCCAAGGTGGTCGCTGCCACCGACAACGACGAAATCCTGGGCGTCCATATCATCGGTCCGATGGCCGGCGAATTGATCGCCGAGGCGGTGCTGGCGATGGAATACCGGGCCAGCAGCGAAGACCTGCAGCGCACCATCCATGCGCACCCGACGCTGTCGGAAGCCCTGCATGAAGCGGCCTTGGCGGCCGACAAGCGCGCCATCGACTTTCCAAACCGCTAACAGCGCGGTTGGTCCCATCGTTGTTGCCTGGGACTGCGAACATCGCTAGTCTTGGGTCGCCCTTTATCTAACAACAACCGGGGGACTTATGGGCGACGATCCAATGGCGACTCTCAATTGGCTGGCGGTCATCGTTGCCGCGCTGGCCGGTTTTGCAATCGGTAGCGTCTGGTACGGGCCCTTGTTCGGCAAGGTCTGGATGCGGGAATCCGGCATGACCGAAGAAAAGGTGAAATCAGGCAATCTGGCGAAGACTTACGGCACCACCTTGCTGCTGAATCTGGTTGCATCATTCAGCCTGGCCATGTTCATCGGCAAGGGTGACCTCAACTTCGGCCTGTTTGCGGGCTTCATGTCGGGTTTCACGTTCGTGTCGATGGCGCTGGGCGTGACTTACCTTTTCGAGCACCGCTCGCTGAAGTTGTGGCTGGTCAATGCCGGCTATCAGACCCTGAATTTTACGGTCATGGGCGCCATTCTCGGCGCCTGGCACTAACCCGCTTCAGTTGCTGCGACGGACGTTCACCACGTTAGGCACGCGCTGCAGCGCCCGCTGCAGCCGTGCCAGTTGCGTCTGATCCTGAACCCCGAACCGTAATACCGTGTGTGCGGTGCCGGCGCTGTGGTCGGTGCTGGTATTCATGGCATCGATGCTGATGTTTTCGGCGGCAATGGCCTCCGACAGGTCGCGAACCAGGCCGCGCCGGTCGTAGCTGGTGACAGTCAGCTCTACCGGCAGCAGGCTGTTC
Organism: Steroidobacteraceae bacterium; assembly: GCA_036786925.1. Classification (GTDB taxonomy): domain Bacteria; phylum Pseudomonadota; class Gammaproteobacteria; order Steroidobacterales; family Steroidobacteraceae; genus UBA964. Next base: position 9,913 of record DAIQQI010000066.1, on the reverse strand, counting down.
GCGCTGGCACGCCAGTTCACCAGCACGCTGCGCTCAGGGTGACCGGCCCGCATGCGTAGGAAGCTGTGGCAACGCGCGGCGTGCACCGTGAGACCCCGGCCGAGCGTCAGGTAGCCGCCGATCGGTTCAGGGCGCATCGGTGCACAGCAGCGCGCCAGCGTGATCGGCAGGTCGCCGACTCCTTCGACTTCGATCGGGTTGTTGCTGGCCGCCTTGCCAGCGCCGCGGCGCTTGCCAGCCGCCGGGCGGACGGTAGCGCGCGGCGCGGCAGCGGTCCCCAAGCGGCGCGCCGCCGCCTGCGATAATTGCCGCACCGAGAGTTCGCCTTCGCCTAACAACCGGTACATTTGCTCGGCGTTGTCGCACTTGAGGTCGCCGACCAGTGCCGACAGCAATTCCGGCCCGACGCCGAGCGGCTGCAATTCGCGCTCGGCAATGCTCCGGCCGGCGGCAATGTTGTCGTTGGCGTCGAGCTTGCGAAACCAGGCGCGCACTTTCGCGCGGCTGCGCGGCGACGCCAGATAACCTTCGTCCTCGACCAGCCAGTCGCGGCTCGGCGATTCCTCCTTGCCGGTGATGATCTCGACCACCTGGCCGCTGAGCAGGGGCGTCGCCAAAGGCACGATCCTGCCATTCACTTTCGCGCCGCGGCAGCGGTGTCCGAGGCCGGTATGCACCTGGTAGGCAAAATCCAGCGGCGTCGAGCCCTGCGGCAGGTCCGCGACCTCGCCCTTGGGCGTCAGCGCGTAAACGCGGTCGGCAAACAGGTCGCGACGCACCTGATCGAGGTAGTCGCTGTCCGCCGGCGCAACCTTTTCCTCGGTGCCTAACACGCTACGCAGCCACTCGATACGCTGTTCGTTGCGCTTGTCGCGGCTGCCGCCTTCCTTGTAGCGCCAATGCGCGGCCAGGCCGAGTTCCGCCTGCGCGTGCATCTCCTGGGTGCGAATCTGGATTTCAACCGCCCGGTCCTGCGGGCCGATGACCGCCGTGTGTATCGACCGGTATTGGTTGTCCTTGGGCGTCGCAATGTAGTCGTCGAACTCGCCCGGTATGAAGGCATAGAGGCCGTGCACGACACCTAACGCCGCGTAGCAGTCGGGCACCGTGGCGCAGACGATGCGCAGGGCCCGCACATCGAAAATCTGCTCGAAGGCGAGTTGCTTGCGCTGCATCTTGCGCCAGATGCTGAAGATGTGTTTCGGCCGGCCGTAGATCTCGGCCCGGACACCGGCGCGCGCCAGTTCCGTCTTCAGTGCCGCGACCATCGCAGCGATGTAGTTCTCGCGATCCTGGCGGCGCTCGGCGAGCGCGCCGGCGATGCGCTGGTAGGCCTCGGGCTCGAGGTAACGAAACGCCAGGTCTTCCAGCTCCCATTTGACCTGCCAGATCCCAAGCCGGTTGGCGAGCGGGCCGTAGACGACGCGCGCCGCCAGTGCCTGCTGCCGGCGCTGGCTGTCGCTCGCAGTCTTGGCCGCACGCAGATCGACTAACACGGCGGCCAGGCGCGCGACGATCAGGCGCGGGTCCTGCGCAGAGGCCAGCAGCATGCGCCGCAGGGACTCGGACTGGCCGCCGCCCAGGCGCTGGTCCGGCTGCCAGTCCGCGGGCAATCGAAAATCCCCCAGCGCCGCAAGCCCGCGCGCGGCGGTCGCGCCTTCAGCGCCTATGCCGGACTCCAGTTTGGCGTCGAGTGCGGCGTTGTCAGCGCCGGCTTCGTGGACTAACGCCGCGAGGCTGAGTTCGCTGTTCTCGGTCAATTCGGCGCAGACACGCGCGATGCTGAGACCGCGCGCCAGCGCGGCCTCGTCGACCGGCTGCGCGCGCAGCCAGTCAACGGCGGCGCCGAGCGCAGTCTCCACTTCGGGCGGTACTTTGGTCGCGATCTCCACGGTGTGCCGGTATCATAGCGGCGAACTTCATGCGCCGAACCCGTGCCTCATCCTGGCGAAACTACCAACCTGACCCCTCGGTCCGGCCTGCGGCGAGCCCGCGCGCCCTGGTTACGTCCAACGGGCGCATCCGCATCCTGGGCCTGGACCCCGGTTCGCTGCGCACCGGATTTGGCCTCATTGAAATCGAAGGCGCCGAGTTGCGCCATATCGCCCACGGCGTGATCGACGTCCGCGGCGACGAGTTCGCGCGCCGCCTGCGCCAGATCCATGTGGAAGTTGCGGCACTGGTCGCGCCGGAGCCGCCGTTCCTGCCGCTTGAGGTTGCGGTGGAACGGGCCTTCATGTATCGCAACGCCGACAGCGCGTTGAAACTCGCGCAGGCGCGCGGCGCGGCGCTCGCGGCGCTGCCGGAAGGCGCCGACGTGTTCGAATATGCGCCACGCGCGATCAAGCAGGCGACAGTTGGGTTCGGCGCCGCGGACAAGTCCCAGGTCGCGCACATGGTCGCGCGCCTGCTGGGCATCGCGCAGGGCATTGCCAAAGCGGATGCCGCCGATGCGCTGGCGGTGGCGCTGTGCCATGCGAATGCACGCCGCCTGACGCAATGGATTGCAGCGGGGCAGGCATGATCGGCGCCTTGCGCGGGCAGTTGCTGCAAAAGGCGCCACCCCAGCTGCTGATCGATGTGGCCGGCGTCGGCTATGAACTTGAAGCGCCGTTGTCCACTTTTTATGTGCTGCCGGCCGTTGGCCAGGACATCCGCTTGCTGACGCACCTGGTGGTGCGCGAGGACGCGCACGTTCTCTATGGTTTCGCAACCGCCGACGAGCGCGCCCTGTTTCGTGCGTTGCTCAAGGTGTCGGGGGTCGGGCCGAGGATCGCGTTAGGTGTGTTATCCGCAGTCACCGTCGAAGCATTCGCCGACTGCGTGCGCGCGGGCGATGCGGGAGCACTCACCAGGATCCCGGGTATCGGCCGCAAGACCGCCGAGCGGCTGGTCATCGAGATGCGCGACCGCGTCGCTGATTTCGCGGCTAACAAAATGCCCCTGACGGATGCCGGCGCGGAACTGCCCGGCAGCGGCGCGCGCGGCGAGGCCTTCAGCGCACTGCTGGCGCTGGGCTACAAGCCGGTCGAAGCCACGCGCCTCCTCAAGGGCGTGGAGGGCGAGGGTCACAGCACCGAAGACCTGATTCGCCAGGCGCTGCAGAGCGCGGTGCGCACATGAGGGAGGAACGTCTGATTACAGCCGCAGTAGCCCCGGACGATGAAGCCGTGGACCGCGCCATTCGCCCCAAGCGGCTCGCCGACTATGTCGGCCAGAAGCAGGTCAAGGCGCAGCTCGAGATTTTTGTCAGTGCCGCACGCAATCGCGGCGAAGCGCTGGATCACGTGCTGGTGTTCGGTCCCCCGGGCCTGGGCAAGACCACGCTGGCGCACATCATTGCGGCCGAACTGGGTGTTAGCCTGCGGCAGACGTCGGGACCGGTGCTGGAGCGCGCCGGGGACCTGGCGGCGATTCTCACCAACCTGCAACCGCGCGACGTGCTGTTTATCGACGAGATCCATCGGCTCGCGCCGGTTATCGAGGAAATCCTCTATCCGGCGATGGAGGATTATCAACTCGACATCATGATCGGCGAAGGCCCGGCGGCGCGCTCCATCAAGCTCGACCTGCCGCCGTTCACGCTGGTCGGCGCCACGACGCGCGCTGGGCTTCTGACCTCGCCGTTGCGCGATCGTTTCGGCATCGTCCAGCGCCTGGAGTTTTATGACGTGGATGACCTGACGCGCATCGTGACGCGGTCGGCGGGCATCCTGCAGACCGAAATCGACGCCGACGGGGCGCGCTGCATCGCCAGCCGCGCCCGCGGCACGCCGCGCATCGCCAATCGCCTGTTGCGCCGTGTGCGTGACTACGCCGAAGTGCGCGCCGCCGGCAGGATCGACGCCGCGATCGCCGCCTCCGCGCTCGATCTGCTGCAGGTGGATCCGCTCGGCTTCGATTCGCTGGATCGCCGTTTGTTAGGCATGATCATCGAGCGTTTCGACGGCGGACCGGTCGGCGCCGACAGCCTGGCAGCGGCGCTGGGCGAAGAACGCGGTACGCTCGAGGATGTGATCGAACCGTTCCTGATCCAGCAGGGATATCTGCAACGCACCGGCCGCGGCCGCATGGTCACGCGGCTGACCTACCAGCATTTTGGCCTGAAGCTCCCGGAGCGGTTTGCCAGCAACCTGCCGTTGTTCGAGGACGGCAAATGAAACCGGTGTTCAGCTGGCCGGTGCGCATCTATTGGGAAGACACTGACGGCGGCGGCATCGTCTATTACGCCAATTACCTGCGCTACATGGAGCGCGCGCGCACCGAGTGGGTGCGATCGCTGGGTTTTTCGCAGTCCGCGCTGGCGGTGGACCCGGGCGTGCTGTTCACTGTGGTCGAGGCGCAGGTGAAATATCTGGCGCCCGCGAAACTTGAAGACGCCCTGGCGGTCAGTTGTGAACCAACGCTGGAAGGGCGGGTCAGCCTGGCATTTCGGCAGCGCGTGCATCGCGACTCGCTGGATGGCGAATTGCTGGCCGAGGGTACCATCCGAGTTGCCTGCGTTGCGCGCGGAAATCTGCGCCCCCGGCGCATACCGGACGCGATGCGTATTGCTATTGCCGGCGCCGGCGGCTGAGGGAACGGAGCGCATGGATCAGATTTCGTTGGTTGGTCTTGTTAGTCAGGCGAGTCTCGGCGTGCAGCTGGTGCTGGTCGTGCTGGTGCTGGCGTCGCTGTGGTCCTGGAGCATTATTTTTCGCAAGGTGTCCATGCTGCGACGGGCGCGCAGCAGCGCGATGCGGTTTGAAGCCGAGTTCTGGTCGGGTGGCGATCTGACGACGCTCTACAAGGCGCTGGGCGAACGCGGCGCGACCAACGGCATGGAAACGTTGTTTGAAATGGGTTTTCGCGAGTTCGCGCGACTCAAGCAGCAGGGCGTGACCAGCGGTGATGCGCTGTACGAAGGTCCGCGGCGCGCAATGAAGGCGGCGCAGCTCAAGGAAACCGAGCGACTCGAAGATCAGCTTGCGACACTGGCCACTATCGGGTCGATCAGCCCCTACATCGGCCTGTTCGGTACGGTCTGGGGCATCCTGCATGCGTTTGTGGGTCTCGGCAGCGTGCAGCAGGCGACCCTGCAGATGGTGGCACCAGGCATCGCCGAGGCCCTGGTCGCGACCGCCATTGGTTTGTTAGCCGCGATTCCCGCTGTGATTGCCTACAACCGCTTCGCCGACCAGGCGAGCCGGCTGGAACTGCGCTGCGACGCGTTCGTCGAAGAATTTTCCGCGATACTGCAGCGGCACGCTGCGCGTGCCGCGAGCTGACGCAAATGGAGCGTAGCAGTCGCAGGCGCAAACTGATCGGTGAGATTAACGTCGTTCCCTATATCGACGTGATGCTGGTGCTGCTGGTGATCTTCATGATCACCGCGCCGCTGCTGACGGTCGGGATCAAGGTACGCCTGCCGGAAGCGTCGGCGGAGCCGATTCCGACCGTGTCGGTCAAAGAGCAGCCGCCGCTGGTGATGTCGATCGATGCGCGCGGACGCTGGTACCTGAGTGTCGGTCGCAACCCGGGGCAGCCGCTGGACGAAAAGACCGCGGCGGCGCGCGCCACGGCATTGCTGCGCCGCTATCCCGAGATTCAGGTGCTGGTCAAAGGTGACACCCGCGTGCCTTACGGCCGGGTCATCGAAGCGATGGCGATGCTGCAGCAAGCGGGCGCGCGCAAAGTCGGATTCCTTACCGATCCGCTGCCGCCCAGAGAGCCCCGCGGTTCGCAGACCCCATGACCACGGCGACCCTGGACTCAGAGCGCGACGCCGCGGTCGGCTGGCTCGGCGCGGTGTTGCTGCACGGGCTGGTCGTCGCCGTCGTCCTGACAGGATGGGCACGCTGGAAACCGGATACGCCGCCGCAATCCGGCCTGACGCTCGAGGCGACGCTGGTCGTTGCGCAGCCACGGCGGGCACCGCCACAGGCACCAGCGCCGACGCCCAGGGCAGAGCCCGCGCCAAGCGCGTCAATTGCGCCGGAAAAGCCGCTCACGCCGGTGCCACCGAAGCCCGCCACGCCGCGGGTGCTAACAACGCCGGTGCCGAAGGCGGACAAGCCATTGCCGGCAGCGAAACCCGTGCCCGTGGACGACCGGGTGGCGCGCGAAAAGGCTGCGCGGGACGCTCGTGCCGCGACTGAAGCCAGGGAACGCGAGGCAGCGCTCAAGGCCAGCCTCGCCGCTGAAGAACGCGCCACGGCGCTGCGCGGCAGCGCGCAGGCCGCAAGCTGGTACGATGCGCTGCGCGCCCATGTCGAGCGCCAGTGGCGCCGTCCAGTGACTGCCAAAGCCGGCATCCGTTGCGTGGTGTTAGTGGATCAGGTGCCAGGCGGCGAAGTGGTTAACGCGCGCATCAGCGAATGCAATGGTGACGATGCGGTTCGCCAGTCGATCGAGGCGGCGGTATTCCGCGCATCGCCACTGCCGTCGCCGTCCGATCCGGCGCTATTTGAGCGCCGCCTGGAACTCGTGTTCGAACCTAAGGACTAATCCCTGGTATGCCTGTTCAATTGTTAGCACGATGGAGCTTCTGCGCATTGCTTCTGGCGCCGTGCCTCGCCGTCGCCCAGCTGCGCATTGAGATCACGTCCGGGGTCAATGATCCGGTGCCGGTGGCCATCAACGAGAAGGGCGATCCGGCGGCAGCCCTGGCCGCAACGGTGGTGCAATCCGATCTCGCCAGCAGCGGCCGGATCAGGGTTGTTCCGATGGCCGCATCGGCGCGCAACAGTGGCGCGGATTTTGTTCTCGATCTCGACAGTCGCGTGGCCGGCGACGGCACGGTGCGTGCCACCGTGACGCTGCTCAATGTCGCCACCAATCAGCCGGTCGGCACCGAGACCCTGAACGGAACCAGCGGCAATCTCAGGTTGTTAGGACACAAGGTGGCCGACTGGGTCTACCAGAAGGTGCTGGGGGTCCCGGGCGCCTTTGCGTCCCGCATCGCCTATGTGTCGGTCGACGGGCGCGCGCCGCGCCAGCGCTTCCAGTTGATCGTCGCGGATTCGGACGGCGAAACACCGAAGCCGGTGCTGGAATCGGAGCAGCCGATCATGTCGCCGGCGTTTTCGCCCGACGGGCTCTGGCTCGCCTACGTGTCTTTCGAAGCGCGCGTGGCGGCGATCTATGTGCAGAAACTGGCGACTGGCGAACGCCGCCGTGTCTCGGCGCGCCGTGGTGTCAATGGCGCGCCCGGCTGGTCGCCGGACGGCCGCAAACTGGCGCTGACATTGTCCGGCTCCGCCGGCAATCTCGACGTGTACGTGCTGGATCTGGCGACCCAGGACCTGACCCGCGTCACCGACGATCCGGGTATCGATACTGAGGCGGTCTGGTCCAATGACGGCCAGGCCCTGTATTTCACCTCGGATCGCTCCGGCGGTCCGCAGATCTACCGCCAGCAATTGGGCAGCGGCGAGCGACCGAAACGTGTCAGTTTCGGCAGCCCCTACAATGCGCGGCCGCGAATTTCACCCGATGGCAAGTTACTCGCGATGGTCACGCTCGATAACGGCGGCTACCGGATCGCATTGCAGGATCTGGCGGGCGGGGCGGGTCGCATCGTGACTCGCGGCCGTTTTGATGAATCTCCGGCCTTTGCCTCGAACAGCTCGATGCTGATTTACGCGGGGCGTGACAATGGCCGGGATATATTGGCGACTGTGTCTGTGGACGGCCAGATCACCCAAAGGCTCAAGGCCGATCGTGGCCAGGTCCGTGAGCCGGTTTTCGGACCCCGGTTGAATTGACCTTGCGTTAGCATTTGTATTTGGAGGATTTATGACGGCAAAGCATTTTCTGGTGGCGAGCGTGGCGATGGCCCTGTTACTGAGCGCCTGCGCGACCCGCAAGCCCACGACCGCGCCTGATGCGGGCGGCAGCACGCCGCCTGCGGGCACGACAGCGCCAGCGGACAATGGCGTGGTTCCTGCGGCCCAGCCCGAAGCGGCGCCTGTGAGCTCGGGGCCCGGCGGCGGCCTGCTGGACAAGCGCATCATCTATTTTGACTTCGACAAGTCCGAGGTACGCGCCCAGGACATGGACCTCATCAATGCCCACGCGCGTTATCTCGCGGCCAATCCGCAGCAGAAAGTTCGCGTTGAAGGACACACCGATGCGCGCGGCACGCGTGAATACAACATCGGCCTGGGCGAGCGGCGTGGTCAGTCGGTGCGGCGCTTGCTGATGGTGCAGGGCGCCGCCGATTCGCAGGTACTGACGGTCAGTTTTGGCGAAGAACGGCCCGCGGCCGAGGGTGACGACGAAACCGCGTTCGCGCAGAACCGCCGCGTGGAGCTGGTCTACGCGCCATGAGAGTCATTCGCTTGAAGCCGTGGCTTTTGTTAGCAGCAGTGCTGCTCGCGGGTTGTTCGCTGACGCCTGCCGAGCCCGATCCGGTGCAGGTCAAGCTCGATGATGTCGACCGCCGCGTCGGCCAGGTCGAGCGCGTGGTCAACAACCAGAGCCTGGTCGAGCTGACGCAGCGCGTCGATGCGCTGCAGAACGAAGTGCGTCAGCTGCGCGGCCAGGTCGAAGAGCTGGAGAACTCCAACACCGCGCTGCGCAAGCAACAGCGTGACCTGTACGCTGATCTCGAGAGTCGCCTCAATGCCTTGGCTGCAACGCCCGGCGCGTCCGCGGCAGCTCCGCCGCCCGCGGGCAGCGCTGCGCCGGTCGATGCGACATCGGCGGCCGCGCAGCAGGCTTACGGCCGCGCGTTTGATGCGCTGAAGGCCGGGCAGTATCCGCAGGCCATCAAGGGATTTCAGGCGTTCCTGGTCAGCTACCCGCGTGGTGCGCTGTCCGACAATGCGCAGTACTGGCTCGGCGAAGCGTTCTATGTCACGCGCGATTACGACCAGGCGCTGGCCGCGTTCACGCGTGTCAGCAAGGAGTGGCCCGATTCGCGCAAGTTGCCGGACGCGCTGGTCAAGCAGGGGTTTGCGCTGTTCGAATTGAAACGGCTGGCAGAGGCGCGCACGGTACTCAACGATGTCAGCACGCGCTTTCCCGGCACCGAGGCGGCGCGGTTGGCTGGCGAGCGCCTGAAGCGCATTCCCGCGGATGCCCGCTGAGCTGACAGAGCCGGGATCGCCCCGTCTCAAAATCACCGAGGTGTTCCGCTCGCTGCAGGGCGAGGCGAACGCCGTCGGATTTCCCACGACGTTTATCCGCCTGACAGGCTGCCCGCTGCGCTGCCAGTATTGCGATACCGCGTACGCGTTCCATGGCGGCGAATGGCGCACGGTCGCCGAGCTGGTGGCCGCTGCCAGGGACGAAGGCGCACGCCATGTCTGTGTGACCGGCGGCGAACCTCTCGCGCAGAAGAACTGCCTGGCGCTGTTGCGCAGCCTGTGCGATGCCGGATTCGAGGTGTCACTCGAGACCAGCGGCGCGCTGGCGATCGACGAGGTTGATCCGCGCGTCGCGCGCGTCGTGGATCTCAAGACCCCGGCGTCGGGCGAGGTCGCGCGCAATCGTTATGAAAATCTCGCGCTGCTGCGCGACACCGATCAGCTGAAATTCGTCATCTGCGACCGGGCCGACTATGAATGGAGCCGTCAGCAGCTGCAGCAGCACCATCTGGCGACGCGCTGCACGGTGCTGTTTTCGCCCAGCGCCGAGCAATTGTCCGGCCGGGAGCTCGCGGAGTGGATCCTGGCGGACCGCCTGCCGGTACGGTTCCAGCTGCAGCTGCACAAGATCCTGTGGGGCAACGTGCACGGCAAATGAACGTTGCTAACAAAAAAGCGGTGGTGCTGTTGTCGGGCGGGTTGGATTCGGCCACCGTGCTGGCGCTCGCGCGCAGCCAGGGTTTCGAATGTCACAGTCTTGCGGTGGAATACGGCCAGCGGCATGCCGCCGAACTAACGGCCGCCGCGCGGGTCGCGACCGCATTGGGCGCGCAATCGCATCG
>DAIQQI010000348.1:0-3673 GCA_036786925.1 Steroidobacteraceae bacterium | reverse complement strand
GCGGTAGTGGAACAGGCTGATGTTCCAGCGCGTGCCGATCGCCTCGAGGAAGCGCAACAACGCGCCCGGCCGTTCGGGGAACTCGAAGCGCAGCAGCATCTCGTTCGCCAGCTCGCGCGCGTGGCCGCCGACCATGTAACGCACGTGCAGCTTGGCGATCTGCCCGCCGGTGGCCGGCGCGAGCTTCGCCCTGCGGCAGGCATTGATGGTACCGGCGCGCGTGTTAGCAACGCTCAGTCGCACCTGGCCACGGTCGACGGTGGCCGCGGCGACGCCGATCGCCGATCGCGAACAGCCGGACAACGAACCGCCGGCCAGCAGGGCCACGACAAGGAACAAAACCGGTCTCATAGTTGCATCTGCCATTTCATCCGAAGGCGGCATTGTAGTCTTTTGCAGCGCCGCAGGACCGATACGTAACAGTCACGATGCGCGCGCAGCTGCAGGACGCCAGTATAAATAAGGTTTCTGATGTACACCCCACGCCCCAGCCATCGCCGTTCCTGGTCAGGCCGGATTCTGTCCGCAGCCCTCTGCGCATGTGTGTTTTTGGGCGGCTTTATCTCCGGCTGCCAGAGCGGCGGCCAGCGCGATAGCGGCACGCTGTCAAACCAGGGAATCTGCATCAATGCGATGTCACTGGGCGATTGGCAGGTGCAGGACGACGAGCATGTGCTGCTCTGGGCCGAGAGCCGGGAATGGGCCTACCGCCTCACGCTAACAAGACCGTTGCTGGGACTGCGGTTCGAGGAAATCATGTCCGTCATCGATACCAATCGTGACGGTCGCATCTGTGCATTTGGTGGCGATGCCGTCCTGACGCGCGAATGCAGTGGCGTCCCGGTCGCGATCGCGGCGATCGACCGGCTGTCGATTGCCGATACGCAGACGGCCGCCGCCGGCGCGGCACACTCCGGCGGACGCAAGGCGACCACCTGCGAAAAACCGCGCTAGCGCGAACACCCGCAGTGCGATAATGCGCACCCGTCCGTAACGTCATGGCGCAGTCCCCATGGATCGAAACACCGCCGTGCATCTGGCGCAGCAAGCCATCAAGGCGCGCAATAAGCGCCTGGTCGAGCAGCTGCTGGCCGCCCAGTCAGCGCGCGCAACCAGCCCTGTCGTCGCTAACAGGACGCAGGACCTGCCGCTGATCGCAGTGACCTGCGCCACCGGTTGGGAGTGTTATGCGATCGTCGAGGAACTGACCAGGACCCGCACTTTCCGGGTGCGGGCGCTGTACCGTACCGCCGGAACCCAGGCAGCCGCGCGACTCGAAGCGCTGCTGCGGGAAACCGAAGCGGTCAGCCCGGGACTGCTGACACTGCAGGCGGGCATCGACATGAATTCCGAGCCGCTGCTGACCCAGGCATTTGCCGGTTGCAGCGGCGTCGTGCTGTACAACACGGCTAACACCAGCCGCGCCGGCAAGATCACCAATCATGGCAAGGATCCGGAGGGTGGCCGCGCAGTCGTGATGCAACAGGTGATGGCGGCGCTGGCCGCACTCAAGGCCAACCCCTTGGTACAGCAGGTCATCACGCTGATCTTCCCGTCCGACAAGATCACCGGCATTGTCGATACGGCGCCGGAAATTCCGTGGTGGATCGATCAGAAACTGCGGCTGTCAGCTTTTCTGCGCGGCCAGGGCATCAACGTCACCTGCATCCACCGGCCCGCCTATTACTACGCGATGCATCGGGTCGACTACACCGCGCAGCAACATTTTCGCGGCGACAGCAGCCTGTCACGCACCATGATCCGCGAGAACAATATCCCGGGCATCACCCCGCCCGACTTTCTCGTCAACTGGGTCGATGTGCGCGACATCGGCAAATGGGTCGGCACCTGCTTTGCGTACCCGGAAGTATTCCTGAATCAGGACCTGTCGGTCGCCTCCGCGGCGCTGACCGGGCAGCAGCTGGTCGAGATCGCCAACCGGGCTAACAGGCACGGCACCCGGTTTCGATACCGGCAGTTTCCACTGTGGCTGATGAAGGTGCTGGCGGCGTTCTCCGAAGAAGTCGTTTACCCGCTGCGCTACGCGCAGTGGTACAACGACCATGCGAACGGCTATGACTTCGCGTCCAACGATGACCTCGCGGACCTCGAGCGCGTGCATCCGCTCTGGAGCTTTGAGCGCGAGCTCGAGTTCTGGGGCATCAACGACCTCAAGCCGGCGAAATGAACTAGTTGCGCTGCTGATCCTGCGGCGGCTGCTCTTCGCGATCGCTCTCGAACAAGCTTTGCAACTCAGCGCTCGCCTCGCGCGACGTCTGCACCAGTTTGGCCTGGTCGAGGTAAATGGCATGCTGACGTTTCAGGAGCGCCAGATCGTGATCGCGAAACCTGGCGATGCTCATGGATACATCGGATGGTGCGAAGCCCAGTTGCAGCAGCGCCTGCTGCGCCATTTCAAGACTGGTGTGCCAGGTTTCGCGGTAGAAGCGCCTGATCCCCAGGTCCGCGAGCCGATGCGCATGGGTGCGATTGCGCGCCCGGGCGATCACCGGCACGTCCGGAAAGTGGCGTCGCACCAGCTCCGCACATTTCACGGAATCCTCCGGATCGTCGATGGCAATGACAAACAGTCGCGCCGCCGAGGTGTTAGCCGAGTGCAGCAGCTCGAGGCGCGTCGCATCACCAAAAAACAGCTTGCCGCCAAAATTGCGCACGTTGTCGACCTGGTTCGCGTCTTTTTCCAGTGCGATGAACGGCACCTGCTTCAGCGCCAGCATGCGCGTGATGATCTGCCCCACCCGCCCGTAGCCGGCAATCACTACATGACCGTCGGCATGGTCAATGGCATCGAAAGCCCGCGGGGTCTTGGCATCCAGCCAGGGCTCGAGGACTCGCTCTTCGAGCAGGAACAACAGCGGCGCGCACAACATGGAAATCGTGACCGCGACCACGAGCAACTGCGAGACCTGCGCGGTAAAGATGCCCAGCTTGGCGGCGACCGCGAACAGCACGAACGCAAACTCGCCGCCCTGTGCCAGTGCAATGCCGAGCTTGCGGGCTGCGGCAGCCTGGTTGCCTGAGGCGCGGCCGATCAGCAGCAGAACAAGGAACTTGATGCCTAACAGTCCGAGCACGATGGCCGCGACCTCGAGAGGTCGCTCAGCGACCAGCCCCAGATTCGCCGACATGCCAACGGCTATGAAGAAAAGCCCCATCAGCAGGCCCTTGAAGGGCTCGATGTCGGCCTCGAGCTCATGGCGGTATTCGGAGTCGGCCAGCAACATGCCCGCCAGGAACGCGCCGAGCGACGCTGTCAGGTGCGCGAGGTCCATCAGCAGCGTCACGCCGATCACGATGAACAGTGCCGTCGCCGTGAATATTTCCCGGCCCCCGAGATTGGCGACGACGCGAAACAACGGGCGCAACAACAGGCGACTTGAGAGGACCAGACCCGCAATGATGGCGACGGCCTTCAGCACATCGATCCAGCCGGACTGCAGGCGCGGCGCGCCACCCGTATCCGCGAGCGATGCGCCCAGCAAGGGCAGCACGGCGAGCAATGGAATGACCGCCAGATCCTGGAACAGCAGGATGGCGAAGCTCTCGCGACCGTGGCGCGTCGCGAGTTGCTTCTTCTCCGCGAGGGTTTGCAGTACCAGCGCCGTGGACGAAAGCGCGAGTCCGACGCCTGCGACCAGCGCCGCCTGCCAGG
>DAIQQI010000065.1:0-12099 GCA_036786925.1 Steroidobacteraceae bacterium | reverse complement strand
TCGGTCCAGGGGATGCCGACATGGATGCCGATCAGCTTCAGTTCCGGGAAGTCGCAGGCCACGCCATCCAGGGTAATGGGCCGGCCGACACTGCGCATCGGGGCCTCCTTGGAGTAGACCATCGACTGGCCGACCTGCATCTGGATGGGCACGCCGAGCTCGCAGCACTTGGCATAGAACGGGTAGTACCTGGCATGATCCGGCGCCAGGTCATACCAGTGCGGATAGAGGTGGGCGCCAATGAAGCCCATGTTCTTGACCGCATCCTCCAATGCCCGCACGCCGTTCATCCCTTCGTAGGGATCGACGCCCGCCATGCCGTAGAAACGCCCCGGGTACTTCTCCACGGCGCGGGCGACCATCTCATAAGGGACATGGAATGAGCCGGGCAGGCCCTTGCGGCCCACTTTGGGAGCAAACAGGAAGGCGCGTTCAATACCGGCCTCGGCCATCAGCGCGAGCTGCTCCTCGAGCGTGACCCCCTTCATATCCGCCTTGGACTTCATCTTGCCGGCAAAGAACTGCTCCTGCCAGCCGGGCCGGGTCGCGATCGCCTCCTCGGTCCACAGGCCACAGACGATGTCGATTGCTGGGTAGGAGCCGGCTGCCGTGTTCATCGTTCGATTATCGCAGAGCCGGCTGCCACCCTACGGTTATCAATCGTTGCGTGCCCGCAACATGGCCTCCGCGGTGCTTGTCCGGACATTGGTTGCCCCGGTAGCGCCATGCTAGGATGCGCCCGTTTTCGGCGTCGGCTTGTTCCTTAGAGGGAGTTTCATATGGATAGCATTCGTGTTGCACGATTGGCCAGGGTGTTCGGCCTAACAGCAGTGTCAGCCCTGGTGACGGTATTCACCGCGCCTGTGGCGCTCGCGCAGGAAACGGCGCTCGAAGAAGTCATTGTGACCACCGCGCGACAGCGCGAGGAAGCGCTGCAGGACGTCCCGGCGGCGATTACCGCGATCACGTCGGCAACACTGGAAGCAGCCAACGTCGAACGCGCGGCCGACTTTATCCGCCTCACGCCCGGCGTCTCCCTGGTGCAGACCGCCGAAGTCGCGGACTCGCAGGTCAACATCCGCGGCATCAACGGTGCCCGCGATGCCGAGAACAGCTTCGCACTGATCATCGACGGCGTGCTGCAGACCAACGGCGCCGCGTTCAACCGCGAATACTCCGATCTCAAGCAGCTCGAAATCGTCAAGGGTCCGCAGGGCGCCATCTACGGTCGTAATGCGGCCGCCGGCGCCATCATCGTGACGACCACCAAGCCGGGCAAGGAATTTGGCGGCAATGCCAAAGTCGGCTACGGCGAAGACAGCACGGTCACTGCCGACGTGGTGTTGTCCGGCCCGATCAATGAGAACTGGGGCTGGAAGCTGCAGGCGGATTATCGCGACACCGACGGTTACTATGACAACTCGTTCGCGACCTTTCGTGCCGGCAATGCGTCCTTCAACTATGCGAACGCGGGCAAGAATAGCGTCGACGATTTCATGGGCTGGAACGTCAATGCGCGCTTCTCCGGTGAATTCGGTGATGGTAATGCGCTGGACATCAAGGCGCACTACGGCAAGGTCGACGCCGCCTCGATTTCATTCAACGCCGCGTTTGCGTTGCCGGTGGTTGCCTCGGCTTTCGGCATTCCGCAGTTCTACGAAAACCCTAACAACCATGACTTCAAGTTCATCAACAGCCTGGATCCGTTCAACACCCAGGAAGCGAAGGACATCTCGGTCAAGTGGGACCGCAAGCTGAGCTTTGGCAAATTGACGGCCTGGACGCTCTACAGCGACAACCAGAACGCCTTCGGCGCTGACGGTACATCGGGTGCATTCGGCTTCTTCAACAATGACCCGGCCTGCCTGGCCTCGGCCGCTGCCACCTTCAACGGGATGTTCCCGTGGCCGTTGCCGCAGTTCCAGTTCTCGCCGGATCCGCGGACGCCGGGCGCCACGGTTTTCGGCCCGTACACCCCGACGACCTGCGACGGCACCCAGTACCAGGAGCGTAACCAGACGGACTACAGCGTCGAAGTGCGCCTGGCGTCCGACAACGACGGCCCGGTGAACTGGCTCGCGGGCTTGTACTACCTCAACATCGATCGCGAAGTCGGCGTCAACACCGGCATCGACAACAACAACGGCCAGATTACCCGCAGCCTGTTCGTGCCGCGCACCCAGCTGAATTCCACCGAAGCGCTGGTCTGGGACAAGTTCAAGAGCGACATCTATGCGGGCTTCGGTTCATTGAACTGGAAGGCCACGGATCAGTTCGAGATCGGTCTCGCGTTGCGCTATGACAGCGAACAGCGCAAGGTGAACAGCCTGGTGCCGGCGCCCACCGGCCCCTGCACGGCCATTGCCCAGCCCTGCACGCGCTACATCGACACCAATCCGGCCGACGGCTTCACCGGCAATGCGCCGCTGAACCCCGGCCTGTTCCCGGCGATCAATCCCTCGGGCGTGATTGCACCGAAGAAGCAGACCTTCTCGCAGCTGCAGCCGAAAGTGACCTTCACCTATGAGCCCAGCCCGAACTTGACGGTGTTCGCCAACTGGGGCGTCGGCTTCAAGAGCGGTGGTTTCAACAACTCCGGTTCGGCGGCGACGGTGGACTTCTACATCAACAGCATCACCGGCGCCGGCGAGCCCGGTGGCAAGTCGGTCATCATCCGCGATGTTTTCGAGAAGGAAAAATCGACTGCAGCGGAACTGGGTTTCAAGACCAGCTTGTTAGACAAGCGCCTGACGATCGATGCCTCGGTGTATCGCACCAAGGTCGATAACATGCAATTCTTCGAATTCATGGTCGGCGCCTTCGGCCTGCTGCGCGTCGTCAACAACATCGACGAGGTGACCTTGAAGGGCGCGGAGCTGTCCTTCAACTACAAGGTGACCGATGCATTCCGCCTGTCCGGTGGCTATAGCCGTATTTCGAGCAACATCGACAAGAACAGGTCGCGCCCGAAGACGGTTGGCAACAAGTCGCCGGCCACTCCGGACTACACGGTCAGCCTCGGTGCAGAGTTCAATGTGCCGGTCGGCGAGACCTGGAATGTGCAGGCCAGCGCCTTCTACAACCTGACGGGACCGACCTGGTTCCACACGGTGCAGGAAGAGACCAACCTGACCTTGTTCGCGGCGTCCTTCGGTCCGGTGCTGGGCCGCGCCGACTACAGCCAGATGCAGCGTGACACCTACAGCACGGTGGATGCGCGCTTCGCGCTCACCAGCGACAAGTGGAGCGTCGCGCTGATCGGCAAGAACATCACCAACGAGAAGTACCTGCAGGAAGTGATCATGGCGCCGGAATTCGGCGGTGCGTTCATTCATCCGAGTGCGCTGCGGCGCTTGAGCCTCGAAGTAGGCTACAAGTTCTGAGCGTCATCGGCCTCGGAAGGCCTTAAGATACGACGCCGGCCGGGATACACCCCGCGCCGGCGTCTTTTTTTATGAAGCGTGACGATATCCAGTTCCCGGCCCGCCATAACGCCCTGCGCGAGGATGTGCACGCGTTAGGTGGCCTGGTGGGCGAGGTATTGCGCGAGCAGGGCGGCCTGCCGCTGTTCGACCTGGTGGAGGCGGATCGCACCACGGCGATTCGCCGCCGCAACGGCGACACCGAGGCGGCCAACGATCTCGCCGTGCGGGTGCAGAATCGCCCGCCGGAACTGGCGCGCGACCTGGTGCGCTCTTTCTCGCTGTGGTTCCAGGCGGTCAATCTCGCCGAAAAAGTGCACCGGATCCGCCGCCGCCGCGAGTATTTCCTCAAGGACAGCGGCCGGCCGCAGCCGGGCGGCATCCAGGCCGCGCTCGCGCAGCTCAAGGAGCGTGGTCTCACGCACGATCAGGTGCTCGAGTTGTTAGGCAGCCTGAGCATTGAGCCGGTCTTTACCGCGCACCCGACCGAATCCACGCGCCGTACCATCCTGCGCAAGCAACTGCGGGTCGCCGAACTGCTGTTCGACCGGCTCGATCCAACCCTCGCACCTAACGAAGCGCGCGCCGTCTGGGGTCGCATCCGCCACGAGCTGACCACCGCGTGGCAGACCGAGGACCATCCGCGCGAGCGCCTGACCGTGGCCGACGAACGCGAGCACGTGCTTTTTTACCTGGCCGAGGTCCTGTACCGGGTGGTACCGGCCTTTTATGAAGAAATCGCCGATGCACTGGCGCAGCTCTACGGCGGGTCGGCCGATCCGGCGCGCCTGCCGGTGCTGCTGCGTTTCGGCACCTGGGTCGGCGGCGACATGGATGGCAATCCGGACGTCAACGCCAAGTCGCTGCGCGAAACGCTGGCGCGCTCGCGCCAGGTGGTCGTCAACGCGTATTTCCTCGAGTGCCAGGAACTGGCGCAGAAGCTGTCGCAAAGCGGCAGCCGCGTGGCGATTTCCGCAGACCTGCAGGCGCGCATCGATCAATACCAGACGCTGTTGCCGGGTGCGCGCAGTTCCACACCGGCGCGGCACGACCGCATGCCGTATCGCGTCTATTTGGGGCAGCTCGCCGAGCGCCTGCGCCTGACCTGGGACGGGCGTCCTAACGGCTATCAGACCGCTGCGCAGTTCGCCGCCGACGTGACCGCGGCTGCGGACAGTCTGCTGGCCAATCGTGGCCTGCACGCGGGCTACTACCCGGTGCAGCGGCTGCTGCGCCGCATCGCCACTTTCGGCTTTCACCTGGCGTCGCTGGATATCCGCCAGGACACGGCCGTGCATCATCAGGTGATCGCGACCGGCCTCGACGACCCGGACTGGTTGCAGCGCAGCCATCGTGACCGGCATGTGCGGATTGTCGATGCGCTGGTCCGGGACCAGGGGCCGAAGCGCGAACTGGATGCCGTCGGCAAGCGCACGCTGGGAGTTTTCGAGGACATCGCGCAGGCGCGGCATCGTCACGGTCGCGAAGCCGTCGGCTATTACGTCGTCAGCGCGGCGTCCGGCTCCGATGATGTCCTCGCACCGCTGTTGTTAGCACGCTGGGCGGGCATCGACGAGGCAGGCACCGGCGCGGTGCCGCTGGATGTCGCGCCGATGTTCGATTCCATGGACGCGCTGCGCGACAGCGGCCAGGTCATGGCGGCGCTGCTGCAGGACCCGGTCTATCGAGCCCACCTCGAGGCACGCGACCGCAGGCAATGTGTGCTGGTCGGCTATTCCGACAGCAGCAAGGAGGCCGGGCTGTGCGCGTCGCGTATCGCCGTGCATGAGGCGCAGGAAAAACTGTCCGAGACGCTGCGCGCCGCGCACGAGCGGCATGTGATCTTTCATGGCCGCGGCGGCAGCATTCCGCGCGGCGGCAACCGTATCGATACCCTGGTCAGGGTCGCGCCGCCGGCGGCGATCAACGGCATCCTGCGGCTCACCGAACAGGGCGAGGTCGTCAACCAGAATTACGGCCTGCGGCCTATCGCGATGCGCACACTGGAGCGCGCCTTCAATGCGCTGGTCACGGCCACCGACCGGGCCCGCATCGGCGCGCTGCCGGTTGAAACCGCGGCCTGGCACCAGGTTGCGTTGCAGCTCGCCGACGCGAGCCAGGGGTATTACCGGCAGTGGGTCTGGGGCAACCCGGCGTTCTTCGAGTACTTCCTGCAGGCGACCCCGATCGATGTCATCGAGCGCATGCAGATCGGCTCACGGCCCGCGTACAAGACCGAACGCAACGTTTTTGAAGACCTGCGCGCGGTTCCCTGGGTGTACGCCTGGACGCAGTCGCGCCTGGTGGTGCCCGGCTGGTTTGGCGCCGGCACCGGGTTCGGCCATTTGTTAGCAACCCAGGGCGTGGAGGAAGTGCGCGCGTTGTATGCCTCGTGGCCGTTCTTCCAGCACCTGGTCGACGATGTCGAGACCATGCTGGCGCGCAGCGACCTGGAAATCGCCGGTTACTACAGCGAACTTGCCGGCCCGGCGTTGCAGCCGGTGTTCAACGAAGCGCGCAATGAGTACCGGCGGACGCTGGAGGCGGTGCTTGAGATAAAATCGGCAACGCAACTGCTCGACGGCGATCCGACGCTGCAACGCGCGATCCAGCTGCGTAATCCGTACGTCGATCCGATGAACCTGATGCAGGTCGACCTGCTGCGTCGCTGGCGCGCCGGGGGCCGGCGCGAACGCGCCTTGTTCGATGCGTTGCTGGCCAGCATCGCCGGCATTGCGCAGGGACTACAGAGTACCGGTTGACCCGCGGCGCTAGCGATTCAGTGCGAAGCGTTCGCCATTGTCGAACACGAGCTCATTGTCGGGCCAGCGCACCGCGCCGAGGCGGGTGAATTGCCCGGGCTCATAGCCATCCTCGATTTCGCGAAAGCGCGCACCCACGGAAAAATCCGCGCAGTACACCGCTTTGCTGACGCCCATCCAGTCGAGTGGCCCGGCGTCGGCGAACAGGTCGGGTTCGCCGCGTGAGTAAAGCTGCGAGCCCCCGGCGCTCCACCAGCGCCAGTAATGTCCGATGATCACCGGAGTCTCCGCATAGTCATTCCACCAGGGCACGCGCGTGACCATGCGCCACTTGCCACTCGCATAAAACGGCTGCCCGCTGCGTTGCTCGAGGCCCGAAGTCAGCACGCGCACCGGGTTGGCGGTCTGGTAGATCTCATCTTCGGCCGCAAGATTTTCCAGGTACGGTACCTGCGCCTGCGGATCCTGCAGCAGCTCGCGCCATTGGCGCTTTTCGCGGTCGGCAGCCAGGCTCAGCTCACGCGGGATCAATCCGGGCAGCGCAGCTTCGTAGCTGCGGTAGTGATCCAGCGTGCCGGCCTGCGGCTGCCGTTGCAACGCGCGTACCGAATCGACGTGCCAGGCCGCGTGCGTGATGCGCAGGTCATCGCGCTCCAGAGCCAGCGGCAGGCTGCCGAAAAAGCGGCGGATATCCTCACGTTCGCGCCCGGTCGCGCGCCGGCAGCGAGCCAGCGCGGGGCGCGCGTGGTCCGGATGCTCATCGAACATCCAGCCGTTGCCGGGCTTGCGTTCCTGGCGCAGCACGTTGAGCTCGTGATTACCTAACACGCATTGCGCCAGATCGCGGCCGATGAGTTCGCGCACCAGGTTGATGACCGCGGGGCTGTCCGGGCCGCGATCGCACAGATCACCGACGAATACCAGGCGCCGGCCGCCCGGATGTTCGCCGTTTTGGTCGTAGCCCAGGTGGCGCAGCAGCTGGCGCAGCGCGAGATATTCGCCATGGACATCGCCGACGACGTCGATGGGGCCTGCCAGCAGCGGTTCGACCGTGGCGTTAGGCATCCGGGCGGCCTGCGCCAGCTCCTGTGCGACGCTCGCGACGCAGGCGGGAAACGGTGTACCAAGTGGCTGCGCTGATGAAGCCGAGCAGTACCAGCATCAGCACCAGCAGCCAGGTGCCGACGCCGGCCGCCTCGACCAGGCCCAGTCCGACACCCAGCGGCGTGGTCGTCAGCAGAATTGGTTTAGCTATGCGCAAGCAAGTCATTGTACCCTTACGCGCAGCATGAAAAAATCCAACCGACCGCGCGTGTTACTCGCGCTCTGCGCTTTCCTGCTAACGACAGGAATCCCTGCACTGGCCACGGAGCAGGAGGATGAAGCGCTGTACCTGCGGCGATTCGAGCAGCTGGCGGCAGCGGCGCGCGCCGGTTCGGGTCTCGAGAGTTACGATCCGCTGGAAGCGGTTGCCGGCGCCGCGCGGGTCGTGCCGCTGCCGCGCGCCCGTACCAGCCGTGTGGGAATCGACGCCGCGGCCCTGCAGGCGGCGGATGACTACGCCGCCCGCAACAATTCGATCGCGCTGCTGGTGTTTCGCGCGGGAAAACTCGAGCTGGAGCGCTATTACCGCGGCCACCAGCCGGCGCAGACTTTTCCATCGCGCTCGCTCGCCAAGCCGATGACGGCGGTTGCGATCGGACGCGCCATCGCGCTCGGCAGGATCCGTTCGCTCGATCAGCCGGTCGCGGATTTCGTCAGCGAATGGCAGGGCGATCCGCGCCGCTCCCGTATCCTGGTGCGGCATTTGTTAGACATGCGCTCGGGATTCCTGCCGCAGGCGGCTGCGACGCGTGCCGATGACATTCTCAATCGCGCCTATCTGCATCCGCGTCATGAGGCAATCATCCTGCGCGACTATCCGGTCGTTGATGAACCCGGTACGCGTTACGAGTACAACAACGCAACCTCGGAGATGGTCGCGGTGCTGATCGAGCGCGCGACCGGCCGGCGTTACGCGGAATTTCTGTCGACCGAAGTGCTGAAACCCCTGGGCGCCGCCGGCGGTGATGTCTGGGTGAACCGCCCGGGCGGCATGGCGCATTCGGGGTGTTGCCTGATGCTGCCGGCGGAAAGCTGGCTCAGGCTGGCCATGCTGGTGATGCAGGATGGGCGCTGGCAGGGCAGGCGACTGCTGCCGGCCGGCTACGTGGATCAGATGCGGCACGCGAGCGCAGAGAACCCTTACTACGGGCTGGGACTCTATGTCGCGGGGGCCTATACCGACAGACGCGGATTTGCGAATCCGGAGCGCGAACCGCGGGCGCGCCGGGTCTGGCATTCAGAGCCCTACCTGGCGCGCGACCTGGTGTTATTTGACGGCAATGCCAACCAGGTCGTGTATATCGTGCCGTCGGAGCAGTTGATTATCCTGCGCGTTGGCGACGCGCCACCGCGCGGCGCAGCCGGTGAATGGGACAACAGCTTCCTGCCTAACACCCTGTTGCGTGGCATCAGGCAGCGCATCGGCAGCGAGCCGCCCCAGCCGCGTTAGTTACGATTCAGCAGGCGGGTGCGCGTGTATTCGGCGAAGCGGCGCGCCGCGTCCTGCGCAAACGCGATATTGTCGATTTCCGTCACGCGATTGGTCTCGTCCAGGATTTCGTTCGGCTGCATCGCCTGCATTTTCTCAGGATCCGAGCGTGAGCCATGCGCGCGCGCCAGCAGCACGGCGCCACTGGCATCGTACACATCGACCTGCATGCGCAGGCGGCCGATCGAGCGGGCATAAGTCTTGGTGGTTGCGGCCGTAAAGACCTCAGGTGCGTTCAGGTAAAGATCCTGCACACTGGCCGTAATCCGCAGCGTGCAGGCGCTGTCGCTGCTGGCCAGACTGTAGCCGCCCTGGTTGCGAAACGCCTTTTCAAATTCGCGCCGCACGGCCTTGTTGAAGTCCTCCTGGATCCGCTTGAGATCCCTCGCGGAAATCTCCCGGCCGTAGCTCTTGCGCGGCCAGTCGCCTGCGAACGTGAGCTCGCCGGTGCTGACACAGACCACGCGCGGCTTCGAAATATCCGCATCCTTGCGTACGTAGCTGTGGTGAAAACCTGCAACCTGGACCTCGGTGAGACCCGGGGGCACCGTAAACACGCGCTTCGCCGCGGATTTCGAGGCGGCGCCCGCCGCAGTCCAGAGGCCGGCGCTGACCGTGGCGGCCAGGACAGCTAACAAAAGGCGTTTTCGGGTGGCGCGCGGCATAAGCTTCTCCAGGCAGGTAGTCCACGCTAGCGCGATTTGGCGGGGGCCGCAAAGCTCGTTTTGACGGGGTTATTGCGCCGCAGCAATCGCATACAATGGCGGTTCGACAGGGGCGCTGTCGGCATGAGGATCTCGCATGGTGCGGCCACAGCAGGTCGTGATTATCGGCGCTGGCATCGGTGGCCTGAGCTGCGCGGCGTTGCTGCTGCGGCGCGGCCATGACGTCCGGGTTCTGGAGCAGGCGCCGGCGCTCGCCGAGGTCGGCGCGGGCATCCAGTTCAGCGCCAACTCGACGCGGGTGCTGCGCACGCTCGGCGTGCTGCCGGCCCTGGAAGCGGTGTCGGTGACGCCGATCGAATACCGCTTTCGGCTGCACAGCAGCGGGGAGCTGCTGCAGACCATTCCGCTGGGTGCCGTGCACGCCGAACGCCATGGCGCGCCGTATTGCCTGGCGCACCGCGCCGACGTCCACGGCATCCTGTGCGCGGCCTTGCGCACCCTGCGCACCGATGTTGTTAGCCTGGACGCCAGGGCGGTGTCCGTCAGCGAGGATGACTCGGGCGCGGTCGTCCAATGCGCCAATGGGACAAGGTATCGCGCCGATCTCGTGATCGGCGCCGATGGCATCCACTCGATGCTGCGCAAGCGCAACCTGGGCGATACGCCCGCACATTTCACTGAAAACGTGGCCTGGCGCTGCATGGTGCCGGCGTCGCGACTACCCCCGGGATTCAAGGACCCGGTGGTCGAAGTTTGGGCGGGCCCGAGGCGCCATGTGGTCATCTATCCGATTCGCGGCGGTACCTGGATCAACTTCGTCGGCATTGTCGAGGATCCGGGCTGGCGCAATGAATCCTGGACGCTGAAGTCCAGCTGGCAGGAACTGTACGCGGAGTTCGCGGACTGGCACCCGGGCGTGCGCGACATCGTCGCGGCCGTCGACAGGGACCAGTGCTATCGCTGGGCGATGCTGGACCGGCCGCCGGCGCAGGGCTGGAGTACCGGGCGCACGACTTTGTTAGGTGATGCCGCGCATCCGACGCTGCCGTTGCTGGCGCAGGGCGCGAACATGGCGATCGAAGACGGCGAGATTCTCGCCCGTGCGCTGGCCGAGGCCGGCTCCGTCGGCGAGGCGCTGCAGCTCTACCAGCAGCACCGCTATCAACGCACTGCGAGGGTGCAGACCGAGTCGGCGGCCAATGTGACCTTGTTCCATAACGACAGTGACGATGAGCTGCGGCGCATGTTCGCAGCGCGCAAGATGGATCGTGAGCGCGCTTCGTGGCTCTACAACTACGACCCCCTGACCGCGGACCTGCACCAGCCATGAGTAATTCCAGCCAGATACGCCGTGGCTATTTCGACGGCCCGCAGGGTCAGATCCATTTCCGGTCCTGTGGCCCGGACGCCGGCGAGCCCTTGTTGTTGCTGCACCAGTCGCCGCTGTCGAGCGCGCAGTTTGCGGCGGTGCTGCCGCTGTTAGGCGCGCGGGGCTTTGCGGCGCTGGCCCTCGACATGCCGGGCTTCGGCATGTCCGATCCGAACCCGGAACCTGCCACGCTGGCGCAGTATGCGGCGATCATCCCGGCGGCGCTGCGGCTGCGCGGCTGGCCGGGCGCGCACATCGTCGGCCACCACACCGGCGCGGTCGTCGGCGCGGTCTTTGCCGCCGAATCTCCGGCCCGCGTGCGGCGCCTGGTACTGAACGGTTTTCCCCTGCTCAGCGATGCGGAGCGGCAGCACTTCAAGACCTTCTATTTTGGGCCCAAGGAGCCGCAGGCCGATGGCTCGCACCTGCTGACGGCCTGGCAGAACCGGCTGCGTTCGACTCCGGGCTGGACGGATCTGCAGCTGATGAATCGCTACACGGTCGAAGGCCTGGTGAGTGCCGAACACAACTGGAAGGCCTTTCCGCTCATCATCGAGGCGGACCTGACCGCGCTGCTGCGCAAACTCGCGGTGCCAACGCTGCTGCTGACCAATACAGGCGAGGACCTGTACGAGGCAACCCGGCGCTGCCATCGCCTGCGCCCCGATTTCGCGTTCGCGCAGCTTGAGGGCGGCACTCACGATATCATTGACGAGCAGTCCGTCCCCTGGACTGGCCAAGTTGTGAGGTTCCTGCGTCATGAATAAATGGACCCGGCGCGCGCTCATCACGACCGGCAGCCTTGCCGGCGGCGGTTTGGTGTTAGGTGTCGGCGCCTTCGTATTTGCGCCCAACCGCATTGGCCTTGGCCGGCGCAGCGCCGCGGGCCGCCAGGCCCTGACCACCTGGGTTGCCATCGATACCGCTGGCGGCATTCATGTCACGGTGCCGCATGCCGACCTCGGGCAGGGTTCGCAGACGGCTCTCGCGATGATGCTGGTGGATGAACTGGATGGCGACTGGAGCCAGGTGACGGTGACCGAGGCGCCCGCCGAGGCGCAGTTTGCTAACAACCACATCGTCGCGGCGTTCATGCCGCTGAAAAGATTGCCGCAGAGCATGCGGCGCGGCGCCGACTATTTCTTCTACCGCGAAATGCGCCGCAGGGGCCTGCAAGTGACCGGCGGCAGCGCCAGCGTTCGTGGCACCGGCCAGTACGGCATGCGCGTCGCGGGTGCCGCGGCCCGTGACATGCTGGTGAGGGACGCGGCCAACCGCTGGAAGGTCG
>DAIQQI010000064.1:0-12110 GCA_036786925.1 Steroidobacteraceae bacterium | reverse complement strand
CGCCGCAGTTCCGAACGCGACACCCAGAATCCTTAGCAGCGCCGGTTTTGTTGTGCTATTCATTGCGGGGAAACAGTACAACAACGTGAGGAAAAGCCCGATGAAGAAAACTGATTGCCCGGGATTTGTGCGCGTGCCGGCCTGGCCGCTGGCGCTGCTGCTGGTGATATCGGGCCTGCAGGCGCATTCAGCCTTGGCTGCCGGCCCGCCCAGGGCGGGTTCGGTCTTCAAGGATTGCAAGGACTGTCCGGAAATGGTCGTGATCCCGCCCGGTGAGTTCCTCATGGGCCGCGACGGCGGTGAACCGGAGCGTTATGAAGGTCCGCCGCACCAGGTAAAGATCAACTACGCTTTTGCGGCCGGACGTTTCGAGCTAACAAACGGGCAGTATCGGAAGTTTGTCACCGCCACGGGTCACAAGACGGCAGGCGCGCCGTGCAATGGTTTTATCGGCGACAAGTTTGCTCCTTTGCCCGGCACCAACTGGTCGGATCCTGGCTATGGCCGCCCGATCCGTGACGATGAACCGGTGGCCTGCATTCGCTGGAGCGACGCCCAGTCCTACGTCTCGTGGCTGGCGGGACGCACGGGAAAAAAATACCGCCTGCTGACAGAAGCGGAGTGGGAGTATGCGGCGTGGGCCGGGTCCAGCGGGCTCTATGCCTGGGGCGACGATGCCACCAAGGCCTGCAAATTCGCCAATATTCATGATCAGTCCGGCGCCAGGAATGGCGCGGTGTTGTCTTACGGCCCGGCGCCCTGCGACGACGGCTTCGAGATCGTGTCGCCGGTGGGGCGCCTCGCGCCTAACGCGTTTGGCCTGTACGACATGATCGGCAACGTCTGGGAGTGGGTCGAAGACTGCTACCAGATGCCTTACGGAGACACGCCGGTTGACGGCTCCGCGAACCTGACCACCGGTTGCGATCGCCGCGCATCGAAGGGTGGATCGTGGCGCTCGAACTACACGCGGCAGCGCCCGTCGTTTCGCGGCCGCGACCCCGAAGCGCTGACCAGCCAGATCTTCGGCACGCGCGTGGCGCGCGACCTCTAGAGCTTGACTGCGCCGAACACTTTCTGCAGCAACTTGCTCGACTGGCCTAACGGATTCGAGCGGATCGCCGCCTCTTCCTTGGCAATCATCAGGAACAGGCCGTCCAGCGTTTTCTGCGTGACGTAGGATTCGACCGTTGTTTCATCCTTGCCGACCAGGCCCAGTTGCGCGAGCTTGCCACCGAGATCGTTATAACGCTGGCTAACACCCAGCTTGCTGGTGGTTGACCTGACGATCGGCAGGAATTTTTCAGTTAATTTGGCGCTGGTGGTGCGCCGGAAATACTGCGTCGCCGAGTCCGGGCCACCGGTGAGAATCGCGCTGGCGTCGCTGATGCTCATGGTCTTGATGGAATCGACCAGCAAGGTCTTTGCCTCCGGCACAGCCGCTTCGGCGGCCCGATTCATGGACTGCACCAGCGCGTCCACCTGCCCGCCATAACCAACCATGCGCAGCATTTTTTCCGCCTTCTGCAGCTTGCCCGGCAACGGAATGCGCACCTCCGGGTTGGCGAGAAAGCCATCGGCCACGCCGAGCCGTCCGATGGCTGCCTGCGCGCCATTGGTGAGCGCCAGCCGCAGGCTGCCGACCTGGTCATTGCGCGAAATGCCGGCAAGCTGGCTCAGGTCTACAGCCGCCGCGCTGCTGAGCCAGCCTGTGAATATGCAGCTGGCTAACAGGCCAGCACACCGAGTGGCAGCAATAGGTTTGACCATGGGCGACGCTCCCGGACCGATTTTCGGTCCACGCGCAATAGTTTACGCCGTTATGGCGCCTGAAATGCGGCAGTCTTTGTCAGACGTCGCCGGCCCGCGTTACATCGATTGGCCCCGTCTGTCTTCCTGAACGATCTCAGCCGGTCTGAGGTCCGGTGTCTGGCCTTCGAGTTCGGTGATACGCAAACCCAGACGAGCAATTTCTTCGTCATAAGCTGCGTCTTTGAGTTGCGCCAGCAACTGCAGTTCTCGCAGGCGCTGCTCGCGGACCTGCAGCTCGCCGCGCAACGGTTCCAGTTCCAGGACCCGCTGGCGCAGACGCGCAAGATGGTTCTCCAGTTCCCGAATCCGGCTGTCGCGCGCATGAAGCTGCGCCTTGTCTTGTTTCATGCTGCCTTGCTCGGCATGCAGGCGAGTGAGATCCGCCTCGTACTGCTCCACCAGCGCAGCGCGCGGCTCGATGCGCGCCAACTGCTCGGCGAGGCGGCGAATCTGCAGGTCACGTTCCTCGAGGCTGTTGTCCAGCTGGGTAATTCTGGACTCAGTTTCTGTCAGGCGATGTCGCAATCTGCTGCGATCGTTATCGGACTCCGCGAGCCGGCTCTGCACGATGTCGTGACGCGCCTGCCAGTCGGCCGCCATGCGCGCCCGCGGTTCCAGTTCCGCGAGGCGGGACCGCATCTTGGCGATCTCGCCGCCGCGTTCCGCCACGCTGCGGAAAGTCGATTCCTGTTCACTCAACTGACGTGCTAACAGCGCAATCTTTTCCTCGTGCTGGGTCTGCAGCGCGTCGAACCGTGCCTCTGCCAGCTGCAGCTGACTACGCGTCTCATCAAGACTTGCAATTGTCTCGTCGCTTGCGGCGATGAGCTGGTTGACGCCGGCCAGCTGGTTTACCAGCGCCGTGCGTTCGTCCTGCCACCCGGCCTGCTGGTTTCGCAACAGCTGTTCGCTTTCGCGCAGGCGCAGTGTCAGCGCTTCCAGTTCCACGATCTGCCGCTTTGCCGTTGCCAATTCCTCCCGCAGCAGCTCATCGCTGCGCCGCAGTTCGGCGAGCTGGTCCTGCAGGGTTCTGACGCTGCCGGCACCTTCGTCCAGGCGGACTTGCGCGCTCACCGATTCCTGCCGCGCATCCTCGAGCATGCGGCGCCTGTCCCGGTCAGCGAACATCCCGCGAATTCCCAGGCCGATCAACACCCCGCCTGTCAGGATGGCCAGCCAGATCCAATCGGCGGTCAGGGTCGAAATCATTGCTCTGTTCCGTCCAGTTGTATCAATTCGATACGACGATTGCGCTGTCTTCCCTCGGCAGTAGCATTGTCCGCAATCGGCCGGGTTTCGCCGAAGCCACGCGCGACGAAACGATCGCCGGGCAGGCCATCCTCGATCAGGTACTGGAGGACGGCGCGCGCGCGCGCCTCGGATAAGGTTATGTTAGCAGCCGCATCGCCACGGCTGTCCGTATGCCCCGCAATCATGAAACGCTCATACATGTTAGCTTTCAGCAGATTGGCGATGCGTTGCAGGCGTTTGAGTCCGCGGCGGGTAAAGTTGGTGGAATTCGTCAGGAACTCGACATTGCTGAGTCGGAGGAACCTGGCTATCTGCGACTCTACCGCGCTTGCGGCGCGCACGACCAGCCGGCTGACCACTCTAATGTCGTCGCCGACCTGCTGTTGCGCTTCGTCGGCAATCAGGTCGCCGATTTCCTGCTGCGGGACCGCGCCGCTGAGCGTCAGGTGCTCGCCATCCATTTCGGCGCGCACGGCGCCGCGCGCCGACAGGACGGCAAACAGCAGATCGCTGCCCAGCCAGGCGGCCTGTGAGACGCTGTCGTCGATGACGACCCTGTCGATCACCCGGGCTGATCCGTACAGTTCGCGCGCCCGTGCCAGCAGGCGATCACGCGACCCGGCATCTGGAACCCTGCCGCCGACCTGAATGCCGTCATTGACGAATTCGGCCACGACCGAGGGATTGTCGCCCAGGGAAGGGGATTGTTGGGTCGAAACTGCGGTGGCTTCCGCGGCGACATCGCTGGCGACAGCGTTATCAGGGGCCGGCCGGACATAGGCGGTCGCCGGCAGCGCGTACTGGAACTGCTCACGGAAGGCCAAAATGCCTGCTGCAGCCGAAATCAAGCCAGCCATCAAGCTGAGCCAGTTGAACATGAAAGGGTGTCCGGGAAACTTATTGGAATTCTTATACGAGTCACTTTAGAGCCGTTGTCAGGCGGATGCAAATGGGTGCACTCTGTGCCGGCTGGAGCAGTCGGAGTATGATCCTCCAGCTAACATAATCCACGGAGTTGCCTTCATGACGGCCTTTGGTAAACGCATCCTGTTGAGCGCTATCGCCCTCGCATTGCTGCTGCCGGTGGCGGTCACGGCATCGGTCACCATCGCCCTGATCAGTCCTGCTGATCTGTTGATGAAACTTGGCCAGCCCGGATTTGTGCTGCTGGACGTCAGGACGCCGGAAGAATTTGCAGCGGGCCACATTGCCGGCGCCGTGAATATTCCCCACGATCAGCTGGCTAACAGTGCAGGCAGACTGCCCAAAGACCGCAATACCGAGATTGCCGTCTATTGCCGCAGCGGACGGCGTTCGGCGTTGGCGCTGGATTGGCTGGGCACGCAGGGCTATCAGCGCCTGCGGCACCTGGATGGTGATTTTCTCGGCTGGCAGGCGGCCGGCCGGCCGGTGACCACGGAACCTGCTGCTCGTTAGGCCGGTGATCGCGCCGGCGGCGCCAGTTCCTGCACGCCGACCACGAGCATGCCTGGGCCGCCATGCACGCCTAACGCGGGTCCCATGGTCGTCAGGTAGCGTTCCTGGATATTGGGCAGGCCCGCAGTAATCTCGTCGAGCAACCGGCGTCCCGCAGATTCCGCGTTCCCATGCCCGACGGCGATGCGGTAGTGGCGGTCGGCGCGCAAGCGGCGGCGTATATAGGTGGCAAAGCGCTGCGGCGCGCGCTTGCGAGCCCAGATAACGGTACCGATTCCGACGCGCCCATCGGCAAAGTTGGCGAGCACCGGCGAGCAGCGCAGCCAGTTTGCCAGCACGCCGAAGACGCGTGGCACGC
Organism: Steroidobacteraceae bacterium; assembly: GCA_036786925.1. Taxonomy (GTDB): domain Bacteria; phylum Pseudomonadota; class Gammaproteobacteria; order Steroidobacterales; family Steroidobacteraceae; genus UBA964. The sequence goes on along the minus strand of DAIQQI010000064.1, from coordinate 7,252 downwards.
GCCCGCCGCGTATCGCGAATTCGAGATGTGGCAACAGCCCGAAGACATCGGTTTTGCTGATTGCCTGCTGCGCGGCCGCGATCACCTCGTCCTGGCTGCCACCCGCAGCCGCGCACTCGGCGGCTGCCATGGCAATCAAACCCTGGCCGAGAGACGCGTTACGGCTGTCGATGACGGCAATATTCGTGCTGCCGCTGCGCTCCGCGGCGTTCTTCGCCGCGCCCAGCGTGCCGCTGACTTTGGCAGTGAGATTGATTGACACCACGCCCTGGTAATGGGACGCCAGGAATTCAAACATGCGCCGGAAATCGCCCGGCGGCGGCTGCGAGGTTTTTGGATGATCGGGCGAGCTCACGAGCAGTCGATAGAACTCGTCGTGCGTCATCGTGACCTTGTCGAGATAGCTGTGTGGCCCGAAGTGAACCCGCACCGGCACCATGTAGATATCCAGCAGATCCATCGCCTCGGCGGGAACATCGGCCGCCGAGTCTGTAACCACGGCGATGTGCCGCTTGCGGTCGTGATGCGCAGCGGATTGTTGCCGCAGCATGTCGTCCGCTTTTTGCGCACTGACTTCGCCAAACTGGCCGGCCGCTGCAAAGATCTGTTCCGGATCATTGGAATGTATGTGTATCCGCAGCTTTGCGGGATGACCGCTGACAACCAGACTGGAACCGAGCGGATACAGGGTCTCGCGCACGCGCCGCAAATCGATGGCACTTCCCGCAACCAGGCACTCGGTGCAAAAACGATGGTCACCGGCCAGGCCGCCCTCGGACATGACTTCGTTACCCGCGTGCACGGGCGCGATCACGACTTCAACCGTGCCTTTGTCCAGGTAGGAGCTGAATCCCGCCAGTATCTCGACGAATCCGGCCGCTCCGGCATCCACGACATTTGCGGCACGTAATTCCTCGAGCTGCCTGGGTGTGTCATCGAGCGCAGCCTGCACGGTGGGCAGCAGGCGCACAAAGGCCAGGCGAAAATCCACGATGCCGTCCGCGGCGATGCGCGCCAGCGCTGCCGAAAACGCTGAAATTACCGACAGTATCGTTCCTTCGCGCGGCTCCATCAGCGCCAGGCGCGCGTTGCTGGCGCCGGCTTCGATGGCGACCGTGAACTCAGCGACCGACAGCTGCACGCAGTTCGACGCGCGATCTGCGACCCCGAGAAAGAACTGCGCAAGTATCGCGCCGGAGTTGCCGCGCGCGCCGTCGAGCGCGGCATCCGCAGCCTTTGCCAGCATCTGGCCCGCGTGCTGCCAGGGCTGCCTTTCCAGCATGCCTAACACCGCGGACATGGTCATCGCCATGTTGGTGCCGGTATCGCCATCCGGAACCGGAAACACGTTGATGTGATTGATATGGTCGGCGCGACGAAACAGCTGGTAGATTCCGGCACGCAGCCCGTCGCAGAGCTGCTGCGCCGACAGTTGCGGTAATGCCGGAGCCACCTGGTTCAAGGCAGGGCTAACAGGAACCGGCGGTCCTGCCACAGGAGTATCGCGCCTTCGGGCGTAATCGACTGGACCAGGATCCCGTTGGGAAGTACGGCGCCTTCCTGGGTGCGATTGCCGTTGATGAATGCAAACCGCCTGGCGGGGTCCGGATCGTAGACGTGCAGGCTCATGCTGACATCCGGCACCGTAATGCCTTCAAGGATCAGATCGTCGCGCGATGGCAATCCCTGGGTTGCCGGGCGGCGGTTGCTGGCGGCGGGCGCGCGCGTCTCGCGCGGCTGGGTTCGCACTGCTGCCGGCGGCGCTTTTTCCGGTTCCACTGCAGGTTCAAAGTCAGCCGGGTTGAAAATGCCGCGCGCTATATCGGTACGTTCCGCTTCCGGCGCGACCGGCGCAGCTGCGGGGGCAGCCGCGGGGGCAGGCGGAGCGGGCGCTGGCAAAGCGGGCGCCGCGGTTTCGTCGCGCCTCAGCTGGGTCGGCTCGTCGGTCTTCATCAGGTACCAGACACCCACCAGCAAATTGATACCTAACAACAACGCCAGGATTATCGCCCAGGCCGGGAAGCGTGCACGCGGCACGGCGACTTTCAGCTCATACATGCCCGGGTTGGCATTTCGCTGCCGGTCGCTTTCGGATTTCTTCAGCGCGTCGAGGATAAATGACATCTTTACTCCGGGGCGACTGCGGGCGGCGATGTCAGCCGGGCACTTGTCGCGGTGCTGGTGCGCAGGAACCAGAATACAAACGCCACCATAATGGCTGCAAGCGCCACCCCGGCCCAGGGCAGCCAGCGCGGCATCAGGCGACGGCCAAGTACCTCGGACGCGGCGCGGCGTTGCAGTGCGGCGTTCACGGTGTGCCGGTCCAGTGTAAACGCACCTAACAACGCGCGATCGGCCATGATATTGATCAGGCGCGGAATGCCCTGCGATCGATGGTGCAGTTCGGCAAGCGCGCCATTGCTGAAAACCGGGTGTACGGACCCGGCTACCCGCATGCGGTGTCGCACGTACGCGGCCGATTCAGCGCGCGACAGCGGCGCCAGGTGATAGCGTCCGGTCATGCGCTGCGCCAGGGGCCGCAGCTCGCCAGTGGCCAGCATTTCCTTCAGTTCCGGTTGCCCGATCAGGATGATCTGCAGCAGCTTCTGTGTCTCGGTTTCCAGGTTCGTCAGCAGGCGGATCTGCTCGAGGGTATCCAGCGCCAGGTTCTGTGCTTCATCGACCACTAACACGACGCGGCGTCCCGCAGCGTGGGCACGCAACAAATAACGGCTCAGAACATCCACCAGATCCTTGACGCTGTTGACGGATGAATCCGGGACGCCTATGCCGAGTTCTTCGCACAGCGTCAGCAGAAATTCCGCCGCGTTGACGCGCGGGTTCAGGATCAGCGCAACTTCCGAATTAGCCGGCGTTCTCGACAGCAGCGAGCGGATTATTGTCGTCTTACCCGTACCGATCTCGCCGGTCAGCTGGATGAAGCCGCCGGCCTCGGTAACTCCGTAAATAAGGTGCGCCAGGGCCTCCGAATGACGCTCACTCAGAAATAAGTAGCGCGGGTCCGGCGTTATGGCGAACGGCTTTTCGTTGAGGCCGAAGAACGACAGGTACATGCACCGCGAAGTATGTCACGTAGCTTTGTGATCGCGTAAGCAATGCGAAAAAGCGGCCATGCGAGGCCACCAGAACCGGCGCAAAGTGGACCCATGAACGGCAAACATTTTCCCCTGTTTGTGTTTCTGATGACGCTAGGTACCGCCTGCGAAAGCGGGCTTGCTGCGGAGCCGGTACTGGACCTGCGAACACCGCAAGCCGATGCCAGCTTCAGGGCCTTTACCGTCATGCGCATGGACGACCGGCCCGCCTGGATGCAGCGCATGGACACGGTTGCCCGCCATGGCCTGACCATCATGTGCCTGCACCACGGGCAACAGTCGAGTCTGGTGCTGGGCGCCCATCCTAACGGCTACGTGGGGTTATTCACCACGCTCCCGGGCGGCGGCCGGCGCGGTCGCCCAGGCTGTTAGGGCCGCGTCGGTCCGCGCAAGCCCCGGCTGAGCGCCGCCTTGCCAAAGCGGGCGCGGATACTGTCCACCGTTGCGTCGAGTTTTGCGGGCGGCGCCGCAAATAAATCCATCTGCTCGCCGGTTGCCAGATCCGCAACCCCGACGCCTAACAACCGCACCCGGGCCCCGGGATGCTCTACCAGCCAGCGCTGCAGCAGCTCGCGCGCCACCTTGACGATCAGCGCATTGTCGTGCGTCCTGGTGCCCAGGCTTTTCTGGCGCGAGAAGGTTTCGAAATTATGGCGGCGCACCTTGATATCGACGACACCGGCCGTGAGCTTCCTGGCCCGCAGGCGCGAACTGACGCGATCCGCCAGCGCGGTCAACTCGGCCTGCAGTTGCGCTGCGTCCTGGATGTCGCGCGCAAATGTTTCCTCGGCGCTGATGGATTGTTCCTCGGCGTCCGTAATGACCGGCCGGTCGTCGATGCCGGAAGCACGGTCGCGCATGCGCGCAAAGTCATTGCCGAACAATGCACGCAACTTGGCGTCGCTCGACTGCCGCAGCGCGCCGAGCGTCAGGAAGCCCGCCGCCATGACCTGGTCGCCCTTCCTGCGCGCGAGACCCGGCAGCCGCTTGACCGGCAGCGGATCGAGAACCGCATTTATGCGCTCGGGTGTGATGACGGTAAGCCCGTCGGGCTTTTCCAGTTCCGAAGCGATCTTCGCGACCAGCTTGTTAGGTGCGACGCCGACCGAGGCACTCAGGCCGGTGCGTTCGCGGATCAACGCCTTGATGCGCCGGGCGATGGTCACGGCGTCGCCGAGCATGCCCTGGCTGGCCGTGACGTCCAGGTAGGCTTCGTCCAGGGACAGGCCCTGCACCAGCGGGGTGAACTCCCGGAACACAGCGAACACCTGCGCGGAGACTTCCCGGTAACGGGACATGCGCGGCTGGATGCAGATCGCATCCGGGCAGCGGCGCAACGCTTCGCTCATCGGCATCGCGGAACGCACGCCGAACTTGCGGACCTCGTAGTTGGCCGCGGCGACCACGCCCCGGCCCTGCGTGCCGCCGACGATTACCGGGTGCCCCACCAGCGCCGGGTTGTCGTGTTCTTCGACCGATGCATAGAACGCGTCCATGTCGACGTGCAGAATTGCGCGCAGCTCCTGCATACTCTGGGCCCTAGAGCGTGGAGACGCTGAAGATCAGGACCGCGATCATCACCGACGCGGCGGTCACCGCATACAGCAGACCTAACATCGTGAATTTTGCCAGGGTCAGCGCGCGACCCTGTCCGTAGTAGTTGCGCATGCCACGGTAGAAATACCAGATCATGTAGCAATTGAACACCACGCCGGCCAGGCCGGCCGTGCCGCTGTCCGGAAACACAAGACCGAGCGACAGCAGCAATCCATAGCCGACGAAAAGATAGATGTGGTTGTGCAGCAGGAGCAGCAGGTGCTCGACGTAGAAGCGGCGCGGACGCCAGTACATGAGCTTCATGAAGGCTGCGATCAGGGGCAGCAGCACAAACAGTCCCTTGGGAAGATTCTGGATGAACGCATGTGACAGGCTGCGCCCGCTGTCGGCCACTATCTTGCGGCATTGCGCCGGCAGGCGCGCCTTGACGGCATCCTTGAACGGGCCATTGTACGTAAAGCGGCTGCAGGCCTTGGCAGCATCCTCGCCCTTGGCAGGCGCAGTGCCTGTCATGTCGGCGCGGTCGACTATGACAGCGGGGCTCTGGCGGTTATCGGCGATGCCAGCTAACAGAAAGAACAGCAGACTGACGACCAGATACAGGCGCACCGGCGGCAGATAGCGGCCGCGCCGTCCGCTGAAGAATTCGCGTGTCAGCTGCCCCGGCTTGCTGAGCAGCACCCACACCGTGCGCCAGACCCGCGAATCGGCATGCGTGATGTTCTCGAACGCCTCCGCCGCGAAATGCCCGAACGTATGGATCTCGGGCTGGTGCTTCTGTCCGCAGTTTGCGCACCAGGGCCCTGTCAGCAGTTCGCGGCAGTTGAGGCAGTACGCCGCGCCGCCGGCGCCGCTGTCAGGTACCGGGGCGTCAGGCAACCTTGGCTCCGCTCATGGCCCCCGAGACGGGCTGCGCCATGGTGCCGAGTTCACCCGGGTCGAAGTCGTCGACGTTGATCAGGTTCATGACCTTGCGGTCGTAGTCGCGCAGCATGGCTGCTTCGGTTTGCGACAGGATGCCGGCGGCTTCGGCCTGCGCGATCTGTCCGGCCATGTCCAGCGCCGTGACCCGTCCGGTCTTGACGCCTTCGACGCGGATGCGCTTCTCCAGCGGTTCCGCCGTCTGTGCCATCACCAGCGCTTCCTGCAGCAGTCCGAGCGGATTGTTAGGCTGCACTTCCCGGTAGATGCCCTCACACAGCCGGTCGCGCGTGTCGGTCACATTCAGCACCATGTCGGCGAGCTGACGGCCCTGGCGATCGCTGGGCGCTGAATATTGCAGGCCGCGCGGAAATATGAAGAAGCGCATGAAGCCGCCAATGAATACATTGGGGAAATTGCGGATGAACCCGTGCAACTGTTCCTGGGCCTTGTACAGCAGGCTGCGGCAGGCCCATTCGACGATCGGCAGGTCCTCGGGCTTCCGGCCCTGGTTATCGAAATGCTTGAGCGTCATCGACGCCAGGTACATGCACGACAGCACATCGCCGAGGCGCGCCGACAGGTTTTCCTTCTTCTTCAGGTAGCCGCCCAGCGTCAGCATCGCGACGTCGACGGCGAACGCGAACGACGCCGAAAAGCGCACGATGTGCTGGTAGTAGCGCAGCGCCGGGCCGGCATCCGGAACCGGGGCGAAACGCGCGTTGGTCAGCGCCATCACCAGTGAGCGCACCGCATTGCTGATCGTGAAGCCGATGTGTCCGAACAGCGCGGCATCGAAATCATTGAGCGCCTTGCGGCGATCGGGATTGTTAGCCGCCTCCATCTCCTTGAGCACGAACGGATGGCAGCGGACCGCGCCCTGGCCGAAGATGATCAGGCTGCGGGTCAGGATGTTGGCGCCTTCGACCGTGATCGCTACGGGAATGACCTGGTAGCCGCGGCCGAGATAGTTCTTCGGACCAAGGCAAATACCCTTGCCGCCATGAATGTCCATCGCGTCGTTAGCGCACTGGCGGCTCATTTCCGTCAGGTGATACTTGAGCATCGCCGAAGGCACCGAGGGCTTTTCGCCGCCATCGATCGCGCCGGCCGTGACGGAACGCGCCGCATCCATCGTATAGGTGGCGCCGACCATGCGGGCGATCACGGACTCCACGCCCTCGAACTTGCCCACCGGCATGTTGAACTGGCGGCGAATGCGGCCATACGCGCCCGAGGAAAACACCGCGGCTTTGGCGCCGCCGGTACCGCTGGACGGCAGCGAGATGCAGCGGCCGACCGACAACTGCTCGACCAGCATGCGCCAGCCCTGGCCCGCCATCTTGGGTCCGCCAACGATGGCGTCCAGCGGCACGAACACGTCCTTGCCCAGGATCGGGCCGTTCTGAAACGGCACATTGAGCGGGAAATGCCGCCGGCCGATAGTCACGCCCGCGGTGTTGCGCGGAATCAACGCCACCGTTATGCCGAGATCCACCTTGTCGCCTAACAACTTGTCCGGATCCTGCATCCGGAACGCGAGACCAATGACAGTCGCAACCGGGGCCAGCGTGATATAGCGCTTCGAGAAATTGAGCTTGAGGCCGAGCACTTCCTTGCCCTGCCACATCCCCTTGCAAACGACGCCCGTGTCCGGC
>DAIQQI010000347.1:0-3690 GCA_036786925.1 Steroidobacteraceae bacterium | reverse complement strand
TGGCGGCCATGACCATCGGCAATCCGGTGCGCGCAGAGTTTTTTGCCAAGCCCGCGCCGGCCGCGCGCCTCAGCCCGGTTGCAAGCGGGCGCACGATCAACGTACTGGTCATCGGCGGCAGCCAGGGCGCGCTCAAATTGAATGCGGCGGTGCCGTCAGCCATGGCCGAATTGCGCCACGACGGCTGGTCACTTGCGATTCGCCACCAGGCCGGCGAGCGCTGGTTGGCCGAGACGGAGCAGCACTACCGCGACGCCGGCGTGCCTGCGACTACCGATAAATTCATCGAGGATGTGGCGAGCGCCTACGCGGCTGCTGATCTGGTGATCTGCCGGGCCGGCGCGCTGACGGTGTCGGAGATTGCCGCCGTCGGCGTCGCCTCGGTACTGGTGCCGTTCGCGGCCGCGGTCGACGATCATCAGACTGCTAACGCGCGTTTCCTGGTGCAGGCGCAGGCCGCGGTGCTGGTGCCGGAGTCCGAGCTGACAGCAGCGCGGCTCGCCGCCGAAATTCGCGCGCTGTTGCGTGAACCGGGCCGCTTGCTGGCGATGGCGCAAAACGCCCGTGCGCTGGCGCGGCCGGATGCCACGGCGCAGCTGGCGCAGGCCGCGCTGGCCGCTGCCGGCCTGCCGCTGGAGGCCGCGGCATGAGCATGCACCAGCGCATGGGCCGCATCCACTGCATTCACTTCGTCGGCATCGGCGGCAGTGGCATGAACGGCATCGCCGAAGTGCTCGCGAACCTCGGTTACCGCGTCCAGGGCAGCGATCTCAAAGCTAACGAGGCGACCCGCCGGCTGGCGAGCCTCGGGGTCGTGGTGCACGTGGGGCATCGCGCCGAAAATGTCGCCGGCGCGGACGTCGTGGTGGTGTCGACCGCGGTGGCTGCGGACAATCCGGAAGTGCTGGTGGCGCGGGAGCGTCGCATCCCGGTCGTGCCGCGCGCCGAGATGTTAGGTGAACTGATGCGGTTCCGGGAATCCATCGCGATTGCGGGCACGCATGGCAAGACCACGACCACCAGCCTGGTCGCCAGCATTCTCGCCGAGGGCGGGCTCGACCCGACCTTCGTCATCGGCGGCCGCCTGCAGGGCGCGGGCACCAACGCGCGCCTCGGCACCGGCAAGTACCTGGTGGCCGAAGCGGACGAGAGCGACGCCTCGTTCCTGCACCTGCAACCGGTCATGGCCATCGTGACTAACATCGATCACGATCACCTCGCGACGCACGAAGGCGACTTCGAGCGCCTGAAAAACAGTTTCGTCGAGTTCCTGCACAATCTGCCGTTCTATGGCCTCGCGGTGTTATGCAGCGACGACGCCGAGGTGCGCAGCATCCTGGATCGCGTCGGCCGGCCGCTGATCCGCTATGGCATCGACCCGGGCGCGGACCTGCGCGCAACGCAAATCCAGCGCCGCGGTCTCAAGACTGCCTACGTGGCCGAGCGTGAGGGCCGCAAGCCGCTGCCGGTTGTGGTCAATCTGCCGGGCCTGCACAACGTACGCAATTCGCTGGCCGCGATCGCCATCGCCCAGGAGCTGCGCATCGCCGACTCCGACATCCAGCGCGCACTGGCGGGATTCCAGGGCGTGGACCGCCGCCTGCAGCACATCGGCGATGTACGCATCGGAGCCGGGCTGGTTTCGGTCGTGGATGATTACGGCCACCACCCGACCGAGATCGCCGCGACCCTCGACGCGGTGCGCCAGGCCTATGCCGGCCGCCGCATCGTGTTAGCTTTCCAGCCGCATCGTTATTCCCGCACCCGTGACCTGCTGGACGACTTCGCGGCCGTGTTGTCCACCGTGGACGTCCTGCTGGTGAGCGAGGTCTATGCCGCCGGCGAGGCGCCCATCAAAGGCGCCGACGGCCGGGCGGTGTGCCGCGCGGTGCGCAGCCGCGGCAGCGTTGAGCCGGTATTCGTGCCCAGGATCGACGAGATCGCGACGGCGCTGCGCGAAGTGCTGCGCGACGGTGACGTGATCCTGATGATGGGCGCCGGTCATATCGGCGCGATCGCGCGTGAGTTGCCGCAGAAGCTGGGCGCCGTGGCGAGTGCAGCCGTGGCCGAGCGCCGGCGCGGGGAGCGCCCGTGATGGTGACTAACAAGAAGCCCAGCGTGGATGCCAGCGGGCTGCCAGCGGATTTCGCGCTGCGGGTGCGGCGCAATGAGCCGATGTCCAAGCACACCTCGTTCCATGTGGGCGGCCCGGCGGACCTGTATTTCGAGCCGCGCGACCGCAATGATCTCGCCGGCTTCCTGCGGGCAATGCCCGCGGACATGCCGGTTTACTGGATCGGGCTCGGCAGTAATCTGTTAGTCCGGGACGGCGGCGTCCGGGGCGCGGTTATCGCCCTGCATGGCTCGCTCAGCCGCCTGGACCGCATCTCCCAGGACACGGTGTATTGCGAAGCCGGCGTGCCGGCAGCGCGGCTGGCCAAGCAGTGCATCAAGTGGGGCCTGCATGACGCCGCGTGGTTTGCCGGCATCCCGGGCACGTTAGGTGGCGCGCTGGCGATGAACGCCGGCGCATTCGGCGGCGAGACCTGGCGCCATGTGCGTGAAGTGGAAATGATCGGCCGCGACGGCGTGGTGAGCACACATGGTCCGGACGAGTTCAAGGTGTCCTACCGGCACGTGGAGGCGCCGCAACCCGGGCGCTGGTTTGTGGCCGCCCGCCTGCGTTTTGACAAGCGTGGCGAGGCCGATGACAAGGCGATGCGGGAACTGCTGCAGCGACGCAAGGACACGCAGCCGATCGGCTCCTGGAACTGCGGCTCCGTGTTTACCAACCCGGCCGGCGATCATGCCGCGCGCCTGATCGAAGCGACCGGCCTCAAGGGGTCGCGGATCGGCGGCGCAATCGTATCCACCAAGCACGCGAACTTCATTATCAACGAAGGGCAGGCAACTGCAGCGGATATCGAGGCGCTGATCCTGCAGGTGCAGCGCCGTGTGCATGAGCAACAGGGTGTGATGCTGACTACCGAAGTGCGGATCATTGGCGAGGCTGGAAAGTGACACGGTCATGAAGCTGACATTCGAACCCGGGCACCAGCGCAGCGCAACCGCGGCCGCGGACTTCGGCAAGGTCGCAGTCTTGTTAGGCGGCTCGTCGACGGAGCGCGAGATATCGCTCTTGACCGGCAAGGCGGTGCTGGCCGCGCTGCAGCGCAAGGGCGTCAACGCCCAGGCTTTCGATCCGGCGGAAAGGCCGCTGGAGAATCTGCTGGCGGAGAAGTTTGACCGCGTCTGGATCGCGTTGCATGGACCGGGCGGCGAAGACGGCGCCGTCCAGGGCGCGCTCGAATTGCTGGGGGTGCCGTATACCGGCAGCGGTGTGTTAGGTTCGGCGATCGCGATGGACAAGGTCCGGACCAAGCAGCTGGCGATCGCGGTTGGCATTGCGACCGCCGAGTTCGTGGTGCTCGAGTCGGCGGCGCAGTTCGACGATACGGTGACCCGGCTGGGCCTGCCGCTGGTCGTCAAGCCGGCAACCCAGGGGTCCAGCGTCGGCATCAGCAAGGTCATGCAGGCGGAGGATCTGCCGGCAGCTTTTGCGGCGGCGCGCGCCGTGGACCGGCTGGTGATGGCCGAGCCCTGGCTGACCGGCGGTGAATACACCGTCGGGATCCTGCATGGCCGCGCGCTGCCATCGATCCGCATTGAAACGCCAAAGACCTTCTACGA
>DAIQQI010000346.1:0-3693 GCA_036786925.1 Steroidobacteraceae bacterium | reverse complement strand
CGACAGGTCGGCCGTGGTCATCATCGGCGGATGCTTCTTCGACGGATCGTGCGCATCGGGAATCAGATGTTCCGGCTTGGCGTTCTTCGCGACCCACTGGTGCGCACCGGCGGGGCTCTTGGTCAGTTCCCACTCGTATCCAAACAACATGTCGAAATAGCCGTTGTCCCAGCGCGTCGGATGCGGCTTCCAGGCGCCTTCGATGCCGCTGGTGATCGTGTGCGCGCCTTTGCCCGTGCCGAACGCGTTCTTCCAGCCGAGGCCCATCTCCTCGATCGAAGCGCCTTCGGGCTCGCGACCCACGAGCGCCGCATCGCCTGCACCATGTGCTTTGCCGAAGGTGTGTCCGCCGGCGACCAGTGCCACCGTTTCTTCGTCGTCCATCGCCATGCGCGCAAAGGTCTCGCGCACATCGCGACCCGAGCCGACTGGATCGGGCATGCCGTTAGGTCCTTGCGGGTTCACATAAATGAGTCCCATCTGCACGGCGCCGAGCGGCTGCTCGAGCTGACGGTCACCGGTGTAACGCTCATCGCCGAGCCAACTGGATTCGCGACCCCAGTAGATGTCGTCCTGGGGCTCCCAGATATCCGCTCGACCGCCACCGAACCCGAAGGTCTTGAAGCCCATCGACTCGAGCGCGCAATTGCCCGCGAGTACCATCAGATCGGCCCAGGAAATGCGGTTGCCGTACTTCTTCTTGATCGGCCACAAGAGGCGGCGCGCTTTGTCGAGATTGCCGTTGTCGGGCCAGCTGTTGAGCGGCGCGAAGCGCTGATCGCCCGTGCCGGCGCCGCCACGACCGTCGGAGATTCGATAGGTGCCCGCGCTGTGCCATGCCATGCGGACAAAAAGCCCGCCGTAGTGGCCCCAGTCGGCGGGCCACCAGTCCTGCGAATCCTGCATCAACGCATAAAGATCTTTTTTCAGCGCTGCGTAATCCAGCTTCTTGAACTCCGCCGAATAGTCGAATGCCTCGCCCAGCGGGTTCGATTTCGCGGAGTGCTGGTGAAGAATCCGGAGGTTCAGCCGCTTCGGCCACCAATGGCTGTTCGACTGTGCGCCGCCGCTGGTTCTGGCGCCGTGCGTCGCAAAGGGGCAGGTGGCTTCGTTGGTCATGGGCTGGCTCCGTTTCGAAATGGCAGATGCAGTATGGGGTCTAATGTACCGGGGCAGCCTGTATCGATCCAATGCGCACTTTGGATCAGAGGGATAGACAACGCCTATGGTGCAGTGAGCGATGAATTCTGGCGGCACGCCGTCCCGATGTTCACGAATTGGCCATTGCAGCGCGCCCGCGCGCACCCGGGTGAGGCATGGCGATACACTGGGCCGTGTCACCGGCCCTGGATGGCTGGTCGCTAGGAGACGTCGATGAATCTTTCCATGCTGCTGTGGGGCATACCGCAGGCGATGCGAGCGGCTGCGAAGCTCTATCCGGACTACGCGGCGCGTCTCAAGGAGAAGAATCTCATCGCGCAGTTCCAGCTGCGGGACCAGCCCGAGGGTCGCTGGATCCAGCTCGAGAACGGCAGGATCAAATCGCGCCAGGGCATCCACCCGAAGCCCGACCTGACGCTCTTTTTCAAGAACAAGGCGATCGCGGAGAGCTTCCTGACGCCGCCGTTCGACATGCTCGAGCGCATCGACGCCGCGAAGAATTTCAAGGTCGGCATTGGCGGCTCGGATGAACTCGCCGTGTGGTTCATGGCCACGCTGGCGCGTCTCGAAACGGTGAGCTGGAAGTCCGGCACCGACATGGGTGATGGCGTGACGCGCTATACCAACGGCACCAACGGCGGACCGATCTTCGTCTACGTCAAGGACGGCAAGATCATCCGCACGACGCCGATCGACTTCACCGACGAGGACGCGCCATCCTGGTCGATCCATGCGCGCGGCCAGACGTTCACGCCGCCGCGCCGCACCTCGCTGGCCCCGCACGGCATGTGCCAGAAGTCCATGGTGTACTCGAAGAACCGGATCCTGTACCCGATGAAACGGGTGGATTTCGATCCGGATGGCAATCGCAATATCCAGAATCGCGGCAAGTCGGAATTCGTGCGCATCAGCTGGGACGAGGCGCTCGAGATTGTCAGCAAGGAGATCAAGCGCGCCAAGGCCGTGGGCCCGGGCGCCGTTGCAGTGGCTAACGGCTCGCACCACCAGTGGGGCAATCTCGGTCACTACCTCAGCGCCTTCAACCGTTTCTGGAACCTGATCGGCGTCACCAAGCTGGTGCACAACCCGGACAGCTGGGAAGGCTGGTACTGGGGCGCGATGCATCACTGGGGCAACAGCATGCGGCTCGGGTGCCCGGAGTTCTACGGCACGGTCGAGGACTGTCTCAAGGAAGCCGAGATGATCGTGTTCTGGTCCAGCGACCCGGACGCGACCTACGGTTTCGAGGGCACGGAGCGGCGCGCCTGGGCCCAGAAACTGGGCATCAAGATGGTGCACATCGATCCGCACCTGAACCACACCGCGGCGCATCTCGGCGGCAAGTGGATCTCGCCGAAGCCGGGCACGGATCCGGCGTTAGCGCAGGCGCTGTGCCATGTCTGGATCACCGAGGATCTCTACGACAAGGAATTCGTCGCGAAGCGCTCGACCGGCTTCGATGAATGGAAGAGCTACATTCTCGGCAAGACCGACGGCGTGGCGAAGACGCCCGAGTGGCAGGAATCGGAGACGGGAGTTCCAGCCCGCGACGTGCGGGCGCTCGCGCGCGAATGGGGCACGAAGAAGACCTATCTCGGTGTCGGCGGCTGGGGCGTCGGTCTCGGTGGCGCGAACCGGGGACCGATGGGCGTGCAGTGGGCCCGCATGATGACCATCCTCGGCGCGATGCAGGGCTACGGTCGTCCGGGCTACAACTTCGGTAACCTGCAGTTCGGCGCGCCGCTCGACTTCAATTTCTATTTCCCCGGCTACGCCGAGGGCAGCTTCTCCGGCGACCTCGCGTACAGCGCCAATTCAGCTAACAACTACCAGCGCATGCCGCACATCGTGACCATGAGCTCGGTGCGCCAGTCGATCCCGCGCATGTGGTTCCCCGAGGCGATCACACAGGGCAAGGCGATGGGCTACCTGACCGACGTCTCGTCGGTGACCGGCCAGTTTTTTCCTTTCGGTTATCCCTCACCCGGCCACGTGCGGGTCGAGATGCTCTACAAGTACGGCAGCGCGAACTTCGGCACGATGGTCGATGGCAATCGCTGGGTGAAGATGTACCAGCACGAGAACCTCAAGTTCGTCGTCAACCAGTCGGTCTGGTGGGAAGGCGAGACGCCGTATGCCGACGTAATCCTGCCCGCCTGCACGGTGTTCGAGCGCTGGGATATCAGCGAGTGGTACAACGTCGGCGCCGGCTACGTGCACCACATGTACTCGATGAACAATCACCGCGTGATCTCGATGCAGCACAAGGCGATCGAGCCGCGCGGCGAATCCAAGTCCGACTACGACATTTTTCTCGCGATTGCGGAAAAGCTGGATCTCGGCGCGGTCTACTCGGAAGGCGGCACCACCGAGCTCGACTGGTGCAAGCGCGCGTTCGACTCCTCGGACTTGTCCAAGCTGATCTCCTGGCGGCAGTTCCTGAAGAAGGGTTACTACGTCGTGCCGCCGGATCCCGAGCAGGCGCGCGCGCCCACCGCGGGCCGCTGGTTCTACGAAGGTCGCAAGAAAGAC
>DAIQQI010000345.1:0-3697 GCA_036786925.1 Steroidobacteraceae bacterium | reverse complement strand
CAGTCCGGTTATTTCAGTGGCCAGGCTGTGGTCCACCGGATTGCCATTGAGTTTCGCCTCGACGGTGCGCAGCAGGGTGTCGACGATCAGCGTGGACTTGCCGGAGCCGGACACGCCGGTGACGCAGGTCAGCAGCCCGAGCGGGATGGCCGCGTCGACATCGTGCAGGTTGTTAGCCCTGGCGCCGCGGATGCCCAGCTCGCGCTGCGGGTTGCGCCGCGTACGCAGCAGCGGCAGCGGAATGGACTTGCGACCGGACAGGTACTGCCCGGTTATGGAGTGCGGATGCGCGGCGATTTCGGCGGGCGTGCCCTGCGCGACCAGCGCGCCGCCGTGCACGCCGGCGCCCGGACCGAGGTCAAGCACCTGGTCCGCGCTCTGGATCGCCTCGGTATCGTGCTCGACCATGATGACCGTGTTGCCCAGGTCGCGCAGCGCATGCAGCGTACCTAACAACCGTTGATTGTCACGCTGGTGCAGCCCGATCGAGGGCTCGTCGAGCACGTACATCACGCCCGTCAGGCCCGAGCCGATCTGGCTCGCGAGCCGGATGCGCTGCGCCTCGCCGCCCGAGAGCGTTTCCGCGCTGCGGTCCAGCGTCAGGTAATCCAGTCCGACGTCGGCGAGGAACCGCAACCTGTTAGCAACCTCGCGCAGGATCCGGCTCGCGACTTCGCCGCGCCAGCCCGGCGGCGCCAGCTGCGCGACGAATGCCTGCGCATCGCCCACCGCCAGGTGGGAAATGTCGTGCAGGGCGCGGTCGCCGACAAACACGTGACGGGCGGCCTTGTTGAGCCGCGCACCGCCGCAGTCGCTGCAGGGCCGGCGGCCGAGAAACTTGGCCAGTTCCTCGCGCACGGTCGGTGACTGGCTTTCCGCATAACGCCGCTCCAGATTCGGCAGCACGCCCTCAAAACGATGGTTGCGCCTGGCCGCCCGCCCGCCGGCTTCGGGATAGCGGAACTCGATGATTTCCTCGCCACTGCCGTGCAGCAGCACCTGGCGCGCCTTGTCCGGCAGCTTTTCCCAGGGCTTTTCCAGGTCGAACTTGTAGTGCTTCGCCAGCGAGACTAACAAATGAAAATAATGGCTGTTATGCCGGTCCCAGCCGCGGATGGCGCCATCGGCCAGCGACAACAGCGGCTGGCTGACAACGCGCTGCGGATCGAAGAAATCCTGGAAGCCGAGCCCATCGCAACTCGCGCAGGCGCCGGCCGGGCTGTTGAACGAAAACATCTTGGGCTCCAGCAGCGGCAGGCTGTAGCCGCAGCTGGGGCAGGCGTGCTGGTTTGAAAACAGCTGTTCCTCGAAAGCGGCGTCAGCGGCAGGCGCGACCACAGCGGTGCCGTTGGCAAGGCGCAGCGCAGTTTCGAAACTTTCGGCGAGCCGCTGCGCCGCGTCCGGCCGGACGCGGAAACGATCGACCACGACGGCGATGCTGTGCTTCTTCCTGGGATCCAGCGCCGGCAGCGCATCGAATTCATGCACGCGGCCGTCGATGCGCGCGCGCACGTAGCCTTGCGCGCGCAGGCTGTCCAGGACCTCCTGATGCTCGCCCTTGCGGCCCTCGATCACCGGAGCTAACAACAATGCCGATGCGCCTTCCGGCAGCGCGAGCGCCTGGTCCACCATCTGGCTGACGGTCTGGGCCGCGAGGTCGATGCCGTGATCCGGGCAACGCGGCATCCCGATGCGGGCATACAGCAGGCGCAGGTAGTCGTTGATCTCGGTCACCGTGCCGACGGTGGAGCGCGGGTTGTGCGATGCGGCTTTCTGCTCGATGGCAATCGCCGGCGACAGGCCCTCGATGCTGTCGACATCGGGCTTGTCCATGACTGACAGGAACTGGCGCGCGTACGACGACAGCGATTCGACGTAGCGGCGCTGGCCCTCGGCATACAGGGTATCGAAGGCCAGAGAGGACTTTCCCGAACCCGACAAACCGGTGATAACGATCAACCGGTCGCGCGGCAAATCGATGTCGAGATTACGCAGGTTATGCGTGCGCGCGCCACGAATCCGGATTGAAGCCATATGCGAAAAGAGGCGTTACCAAAGGGCAGTCGGCTATTTTAAGCCAGCTGCTCAATAAGTGGCTGCTCGCGTCAATTTCTGAGCCCGCAGGATGCGCGCTTGCGATTAAACTAGGCTCCGTTTCAACAGTTGCCGCTACGTCGAGTGGCGGTCCAAGCAAGTCAATAAAGGAAAGAACCATGGCAAGAGGCGTAAATAAAGTCATCATCGTTGGCAACCTGGGCCAGGACCCGGACACCAAGGCCATGCCCTCGGGCATGTCGGTCACGAACCTGCGGATCGCCACCAGCGAGAGCTGGAAAGACAAGACCAGCGGCGAGATGAAGGAGCAGACGGAGTGGCACAGCGTCGCGATGTTTGGCCGCTTGGCGGAAATCGCCGGCGAATACCTGCGCAAGGGCTCGCAGGTGTACATCGAAGGCCGCCTGCGCACCCGCAAGTGGCAGGACAAATCCGGTAACGATCGCTACACCACCGAAATCGTTGCCAACGAAATGCAAATGCTCGGCAGCCGTGGCGGCGGCGGTGGCGGCGGCATGGGTAGCTCCGGCGGCAGCAGCGGCGAACGGGCCGGCGCCGCACCCCGCGACAGCGGCGGCGACTATGGCGAACCGGTCAAATCGAGCACCGAGAAAGCCGATTTCGATGACGATATCCCATTCTAAGTAACTCTTTGATTTATAACGAGAAATAAGCCGTCCGGCGGTCCTTGATCGGGCCGCCGGCGGTACCCGACGAGCGCCGAAAACGGTAAGCTCGCGCTTTAATCGCGCCCCCAGTCGCGCCCCCTTATGTCCCGCCGCGTATTCGTCAAAACTTTCGGCTGCCAGATGAATGAGTACGACTCCGCCAAGATGGTGGACGTACTGCGCGCGGCTGGCGGTTATGAACCCACCGCGGACCCCCAGGAAGCCGACCTGCTGCTGATGAATACCTGCTCGGTGCGCGAGAAGGCGCAGGACAAAGTGTTTTCGCTGCTGGGCGAGTGGCGGCAGCTCAAGCAGCTGCGGCCGCAGCTGCTGATCGGCGTCGGCGGCTGTGTGGCCAGCCAGGAAGGCGATGCCATTGCCGCACGCGCGCCCTATGTCGACCTGGTCTTCGGGCCGCAGACCCTGCATCGCCTGCCGGCGATGATCGACGAGCTGCGGCAGACCGGCCGCGCGGTCGTCGACATCAGTTTTCCGGAAATCGAAAAGTTCGATGCGTTGCCGGCGCCGCGCGCGCAGGGCGCGTCCGCGTTCGTGTCGATCATGGAAGGCTGCAGCAAGTACTGCAGCTTCTGCGTTGTGCCATATACACGCGGCGATGAAATCAGCCGCCCGTTCGACAGCACGCTGAGCGAAATCCGCCAGCTGGCTGAGAGTGGCGTGCAGGAAGTCACTTTGTTAGGTCAGAACGTCAACGCCTATGCCGGCCCGATGGCGGACGGTACGGCCGCCGACCTGGCCACGTTGATTCACCACGTTGCCGCGATCCACGGCGTGCAACGGATCCGCTTTACCACTTCGCACCCGGTCGAGTTCAACGACAGCCTGATCGAGGCCTTTGCCTCGGTGCCCAAGCTGGCGAACCAGCTGCACCTGCCGGTGCAGTCAGGCTCGGATCGTGTGTTAGCTTTGATGAAGCGCGGCTACACGATGCTCGAATACAAGGACAAGTTGCG
>DAIQQI010000344.1:0-3697 GCA_036786925.1 Steroidobacteraceae bacterium | reverse complement strand
CGCTCTCCGGCAGTCGGCGAAACCCGCTGCCATCACGAACGGCAATGAAAATGTCAGCCGAGTCTGGAACCGCGTCACCCGAGAATTTGCCGTCCACCGCGAACAGTGTGCTGCCGTCCGCGCTGACTTCAGCATCGAAAATCAGGCTGCCCTTCTTTTTCGGCGACAGGCCGCCAGCTGGTTCGAGACCGGACAACGCGCCCTTGTCGAATTGGCCGTGGTAGACCGTTGCGAGGTTCTGCGTGTAACTTCGCGTCGAGATGAAATACAACTGGCCATTGGCGTCCATGCTGGGCACGCCGTCCAGGACGGCACTGTTAGCTCCGCGGATCGAGCCCGCATATTGAAAAGTCAGGTCGTCGACTCGGGTCGCGTATTGAAGATTGGTGTCGACACGCGGATCGTTGCTGTTGTTGAACAGCAGATAGCGCCCGTCCTTGGTGATGAATGGTTCCATCGCATCGGTGTGGTAACCGCGAAGCGTTACGCGCTGCGGTTCTTTGGACTCGTCGGCGCTCGCTGCAGGAACCAGAAAAGTGACAGCGCAGGCGGCCAGAAGGCGCGCTGCGAGGGCGGGTCCAGGAGATTTCCACGTTCTTTGGGTCACAGGCAGGCTCCCGGAGTGCGTTGCAGGCGGTCAATCATCGCGTTTCGTGTTAGGTCATGGAAGGCATTGATGGACAGGAAAATCGATTACGTGACGTCATCCGCACTATTTTCTGTCGTTCAACCGTCACGGGGCGGAAATATCCTTGTAACCCGGCCGGCGAAAGATAGCGGTGAATCCAGCCCTGAACATAATCATTCCGAGGTAAGTCATGTATCGAGCCCCTGTCACATGGAAAATTGCCGCCGCCGTTGGCTGTGCACTGGCGAGTGCATCCGCGATGGCCGGAAACCCGTTCCAGAATTTCACACCGCTGGCGGCTTCTGCCGGTCCGACCGCGAACGAAGCCTTGCCTGTTACCCTCAGTAACCCGCTGTTCCAGCAACGATCGATCGCCGACCGGCAGACTCAGCTGGCGGCCAATATTCCTAACAGCGGCAACTGGGACATGAACACTGTCAACGAATCCGGCCGGGACAAGGGCCGATTCCTGTTCACCGTGTACGAAACCGGCGCCGCCGGCGTTCAACGCATGGATCGCTGGACCGGCCAGGTCGACACGATCTGGCAGACGCCAGTATCGTTGGGGCATATCGCGTTCGACGCCTGTTTCTGGACGCCCTGGGGCACGCTGATTACCGCGGAGGAATCCTGGACCACCGCGGTTGCCGGCGCCACTTCACCATACGGCCGGCTGTTTGAATTCCGCAATCCGACGATAGCCCCGGCTATCCTCAACCCGGTTACGGCGGGCAGCAACGCCGGCGCCGAGTTTGCGCATGCCAACGTTATCCCGCGCGTCTCACACGAAGGGGTCCAGTTCGATAGCGCCGGCAACATGTATTTTATCGACGAGCTGAATGGCGGTGGCATCTACAAATACACGTCCGCGGCGCGCATGAAGGATGTAAAGCGCGGCGGTGTCAGCTATTTTGCAGCCGGACAGACCTTTGTGCTGCGCGTCGGCGATGGCACCACACCTAACGCAACAGGCGCCTATCAGTGGATTCCGATCACGGATACCAATGGCAGCGCAATGCCGGGCGCAATCACCATTACCGACACCAACGGTGTTCGGTCGGTCGACGGCCGCAACACTACCGATCTGGCCGCATTCAAGGGAACGGACTACCAGCGCCCTGAAGACTTGCAGATTCAGGCGTTGAAAAACGGTGAATTCCTGTACGTGGCAACGACGACCACGAACGAGGTCTATCGCCTGGATCTGCGGGCTAACACGATCAGCGTATTTGCCAACCGCAATACGCTGGATCTCGCCACTGGCGCAACGGTGGGTGAGGCTCTCGCGAGTCCTGACAATCTTGCCGTTGACAGCAGAGGCAACATCTATATCGTTGAGGATCGCAATGGTGGCGTCGACGACGATATCTGGTTCGCGAGAGATCTCAACAAGGACGGCGATCTCACGGATCCCGGTGAAGGCCTGGGCCGCTGGGCGTCCAACGGTACGCCTGGATCCGAGTTCACGGGACTCTACTTTGATCCGCGCAACAAGCGCCGTGCCTGGGTCAATATCCAGCATCCGTCCAGCGGCAACGATCGCACCATCGAAATTACCGCACCGAATGACGATGAGCACGACGACGATGACCATGACGGGGACGACGACCGTCGGGACTGAGCAATTGACAGCGAGTGGACTGGTCCGCAGCCCGGGGCAATCGCGCCCCGGGATTCTGCGTCAGGACCCGTTCAGTCGGACGAGTCTGGTTGGTCCCGACGCGCGGCGCTTGATGCTGGCTGCGCAGCGCCCGGTACATCTGCTCGGAGTTGAAAAGCTTTTCGCAGGTCGCGGTGTCCTTCTACGACGGCCCGAGTTCAGTCTCGTATTCGCGCATGCGCATGGTGCGCAAATCAGTAGCCGCGCCCGACATCGACGACCGACAACATCTTTTCCCCAGCGACATAACGGCGCAGGTTTTCGCGCAGCACGCGTACCTCCGCGTCCGCGCCCAGGTCCGACTGGGCGGAAATATGCGGTGTCAGGATCAGGTTGCGTTGCTGCCAGAGTGGATTATCCGGCGGCAAGGGCTCGGGGTCGGTGACATCGAGTCCTGCGCCGGCGATGATCTTTTTCTGCAGCGCCTCGGTCAGGTCCGCCGTTACGACGCTCATGCCGCGGCCGACGTTGATGAAATAGGCGCTGCGCTTCATGCGCGCAAACATCGCGGCGTCGAAGGTCCCGGTGGTTTCCGGAGTCAGCGGCATCGCGTTCACGACCACGTCCGCCTGGCTGACCAGCGTCTTGAGCTCATCGGACGTCCCGACATAGTCGACAAAGTCGGGCTTTTCCTGCCGCGTCGCGCGCGTCGCGATGACTCGCATGCCGAGCGCATGCGCGCGCTTCGCAACCTCGCTGCCGATGCCGCCCAGCCCGGCGACCAGCATGGTCTTGCCCTGAATCACGATCATCGGAAATTCGCCGGGTTCGTAGGCCCAGAGGTGCTGTTCCCGCTGAGGAACCCACGCATAAAGTCCGCGCGCCAGTGCTAACGTAAAGGCGATCACATGTTCCGCGATCACCGGTGCGGCGATGGCGCGCATATTGGTCAGCAGGATCCGGCGCTCGACGATGGTCTTGGCCTGTCTCGAGCAGGCGTCCACGCCCGCGTAGTTGGTCTGCAGCCAGCGCAGGTTCCTGCCAGCCGCCAGCACGCGCTCATCGCAGATGATGGCTGTTCGCCCGATGACGGCATCCGCGCCGGCGGCGGCGAGTGCCATGTCCGCCGCCGAATCCGCGGCAACCAGTTTGACTCCGGGCGCCGCCGTGCGCAGCGCATCGACCAGCCCGGGCACGCCGGCATCGACCAGGATCTTCTTCGGCACACGCCAACCCGGGTGCCTGGACACGGGCTCTGGCGCTTCGCGCAGGCCGAACTCCGCCATCAAACGCTCACCTTCGTTGGCAGGTTCAAGCGCGGCCGCGCCTGTGGGCAGCAGCAGGAGCGCGAGCGGGATCCAGGCAATGCGGCGCGACACGATCAAAACCCGATACGCATGATGGCTTCCGCGATGCACGCCGGCTTGGGCTCGCCTTCGATCTCGACCTTGCTGACGAAGGTGGCCTGC
>DAIQQI010000343.1:0-3707 GCA_036786925.1 Steroidobacteraceae bacterium | reverse complement strand
CACCAGATCGCCGGTTTTGGCGCGGCCGCTGAGCTCGCCGGCGCGCGGCTCCGGGCCGACGCGGGCCACCTCGGCGAGCTGACGCTGCAGCTGCACGGACGCCTGCAGGCGCTGCCGGACGTGTTCCTGAACGGCACGCCGGGCAACCGCCTGCCCGGCATCATCAATTTCTCGTTTGCCGGGGTGGAGGGCGAGAGCCTGCTGGCGCGGCTGCCGGGCATCGCCGTGGCCACGGGTTCAGCCTGTATGTCCGCCAGCGCTGAACCCAGCTA
Organism: Steroidobacteraceae bacterium; assembly: GCA_036786925.1. GTDB lineage: Bacteria > Pseudomonadota > Gammaproteobacteria > Steroidobacterales > Steroidobacteraceae > UBA964. The sequence continues at coordinate 3,435 of DAIQQI010000343.1, read as the reverse complement.
CGTGCTGCGGGCGCTGGGGCGCGATACCGAGCTCGCCCAGAGCTCGCTGCGGTTCAGCCCTGGCCGCGGCACCCGGCGCGAGGATATCGATGCAGCGGCCGACCAGGTCATCGAGGCGGTCCAGAGCCTCCGGGCGCTTGCCGGGCCGTTGCCGCCCCCGCAGGCCCCCTGGCGGGAAGGGCGGGCCGGACAGCGCTCCCAGGGCACCGAAGCCATTTTCCATATAGCCGTGTCCCAGGCCGGGGTCGTGACGGCCGCACGGGTCTCGATTTACGGTTGCCCTGATACTGCGCGCACGGCGGCGTGGCTCGTGGAGCAGCTTCCAGGCAGGAACCTCGGGAACCTGCTTCCGGGCGCGCCGACCGACTGGCTTGAAAACCTGCAGATTCCGCGCGCAAAGCTGGGAAAACTGCTGGTTCTGGAAGACGCACTGCGCAACTGCTTGGTAGACTGACCGCACATGAGCATCCAACTGACCCCGGCTGCCGCCGAGCGTGTCCGCAATTTCATAGCCTCCCGGGGTCAGGGCCTGGGTTTGCGTCTCGGGGTGCGTAAAACGGGCTGCAGCGGCTTTGCCTATGTCATTAACTACGCCGACAGCCAGGAACCCGGCGATATCGTGTTCGAAGACTCGGGCCTCAAGGTGTTTGTCGACCCCGCCAGCCTGCCGATGATCGACGGCACCACCGTAGACTTCGTCAAACAGGGCCTAAACGAGGCATTTCGCTTCAAGAACCCCAATGTGAAGGGCGAGTGTGGCTGCGGCGAGAGCTTCAATATTTAGCGTTCGAGTCTCCCCGGGCCCCAAAAACACCTTGCGGCTCAAATACTTCCATCCGTTTTAGTTTGCTGAGTAGGCCGCGAAGCCGGTAAAATCCGCCGCTTTTTGACCCCCAGCGGAGAGGATTCCATTATGGCGCTAGAGCGCACTTTTTCCATCGTCAAGCCGGACGGCGTGGCGCGTAACCTGATTGGCGAGGTCTATCGCCGTTTTGAACAAGCGGGCCTGCGCGTGGTCGCAGCTCGTATGGTCCATCTATCGCAGCGCGAGGCGGAGGGCTTCTATGCCGTGCATCGGGAGCGCCCGTTCTTCAAGGACCTGGTCAAGTACATGACCTCGGGCCCGGTGATGGTGCAGGTGCTGGAAGGCGACAATGCCATCGCGAAGAACCGCGAGATCATGGGCGCCACCGATCCGAAGAAGGCCGCCCCCGGCACGATCCGCGCCGATCTCGCGCAAAGCATTGAAGCTAACACCGTGCATGGTTCCGACGCGGCGGAAACGGCCGCGGTCGAAATCGCGTACTTCTTCCGCAGCACGGAGCTCTGCCCGCGCGCCTGAGTGCCCGCGGAGCCATCCATGACCGACCCGGCCGCACAACTTCGCACTAACCTGCTGGGTCTGCCATGTGCCGAGCTCGAGGCCCTGGTCGGCGAGCTCGGCAGCAAGCCGTTTCGCGCCCGTCAGCTGATGAGCTGGATGTACAAGCGCGGCGTGGATGATTTTGACCAGATGACCGATCTGGCAAAGGACTTCCGTACCGTGTTAGCCGAACGCGCCGAGATCCGGGTTCCGGAAATCGTTTCGTGCAAGGATTCCGCCGACGGCACGCGCAAGTGGCTGCTGCGCGCGGACGCCTCGCAGGCCTTTGAAACCGTCTGGATCCCGGAGCCGGACCGCGGCACGCTGTGCATTTCCTCGCAGGTGGGCTGCGCCCTCGACTGCGCCTTCTGTTCGACCGCGCAACAGGGCTTCAATCGCAACCTGTCCGCCGCGGAAATCGTCGGCCAGGTCTGGCTCGCAAATCGCGAGCTGGGCTGGACTTCCGGCGACAACCGCCGCATTACCAACGTGGTGCTGATGGGCATGGGCGAACCGCTCGCCAATTACCGCAACGTGATACCGGCGGTGCGCCTGCTGATGGACGATTTCGGTTTCGATATCTCGCGCCGGCGCGTCACGCTCTCGACCTCGGGGCTGGTGCCGCAGATCTACAAGCTGGCCGAAGACGTGAACTGCGCGCTGGCGGTGTCGCTGCACGCGCCGGACGACGAGTTGCGCAATCAACTCGTGCCGATCAATCGCAAGCATCCGATCGCGGAATTGTTAGCTGCGTGCTGGCACTATCTCGATGAGCAGAATGGCCGCAGCGTGACCTTCGAATACGTGATGCTGGACGGCGTCAACGACTCGCCGGCGCAGGCGCGGGCGCTGGCAAAACTGCTGCGCGGTCATCCTGCCAAGGTGAACCTGATTCCGTTCAATCCGTTTCCCGGCAATAACTTCCGCCGCTCGCCGGCCCCGGTGATCGCGAGTTTTCGCGACGAGCTGCTGCGTGCGGATGTCATGGCCACGATCCGCAAGACCCGCGGCGACGATATCGACGCGGCCTGCGGCCAGCTGGCGGGCCAGGTCAAGGACCGTACCAAGGTGCGTCTTGGAGACAAAGTCATACAGGTGAGCGTGCAATGAAAATTATCAGCTGCTTTTGTGCCCCGGCCATCGCGCTGGGACTTGTCCTCGCCACCGCGGCCGCATTGGCCGCCGACCCGGTGCCGACCGGTCCACTGGACTCATCCGGCGCGGCAGCCGCGAATCTGCAACTCGGCATTTCCTACATGCAGCAGGGCAACCTGTCGCTCGCGCGCGAGAAGATCGACAAGGCCTTGAAGCAGGACCCGAAGAACGCCGACGCACGAACTGCCGCTGCGATGCTGGAAGAGCGTCTCGGCAACCTGCGCAAGGCCGAAGAACAGCACCGCGCGGCGATCCGCCTGGCCCCCGGGCGCCCGGAACTCAGCAATAATTACGCCGTCTACCTGTGCCGCACCGGCCAGTACAAGCCAGGCATCAAGCTGCTGCTGGGGGTCGCTGCTAACAAGCTGTATCCGACGCCGCATACCGCCTTTACCAACGCCGGCGTCTGCGCCCGCGCTGACAAGCAGGTCGACGTTGCCGCCGGCTATTTTCGCCGCGCGCTGCAGGAGCGGCCGAATCATGCGGAAGCGGTGGTACAGCTGGTGGACCTGGAAGTCAGTCGCGGCCGGCTCACCGAGGCGCGCGCGGAAGTCGACCGGTTTCTGAGCGCCTTCATCGCCGATCCGGACGTGTTGCTGAGTTGTGTCCAGGTCGCGCGCGCACAGTCCGACAAGGTCGCCGAAGAGCGCTGTGGCCGGCGCCTGCGCACCGATTTTGCCGGCTCCAGTGCCGAGCGCCGCCTGCAGGCGATGAGCCCGCGTCGTTAGGCCTTCGCCAGGATTGTCAGTGCCATGAGTACCGAAGCTGAAGCGACACCGGGAGATTCTGCGGAAGCGCAGGCTGCCGCGGCGGCCGAGCAGCCCGGATTCGGTGCGCGACTGCGCAGGGCGCGTGAGCTCACCGGCCGCAGCGCGGCGGAGATCGCGGACAAGCTGCATTTCGACGTGCGCGTCATC
>DAIQQI010000063.1:11044-12210 GCA_036786925.1 Steroidobacteraceae bacterium | reverse complement strand
CTCGAGAGCGGCTGGCTCGCGAGCCTGCCGTTCCTAACAGCCGCGGCGGCCTGCGCCGCCGGTGGCCGGTTGAGCGACTACCTGATTGCGCGCTGGGGCACCCGCCAGGGCGTGCGGATTCTGCCGCTGGTCGCGCTGCCGTGCGCCGGACTTTTCCTGTGGCTCACTGGCGCCGCCGGCACGGCCTATCTGGCCGTCGCAGCGCTGTGCCTCGCATTCGGCTGCTGCGAACTGATGGAGGGCCCGTACTGGTCCGTGACCATGCGCCTGGCGCCCGACGATTCGATGGCGGCTACGGCGGTGCTCAACACCGGCGGAAACCTTGGCGGCGTCCTGGCGACTCCCGCGATCGCGGCGCTTTCGGCGAATCATCAGTGGCAGACGATATTCGCTCTGGGCGTGGCGACATCGCTGGCCGCGGCCGTGCTCTGGTTCTGGGTCGATATCGCACGCCCGCGTGCGCAATTGCACGAGGTGCGTACATGACAGAGCTTCAACACACGCTGGCGCCGGTGCGCAGCTTTCTCGACTGGCCGGTGGCGACGGATCCTGCTGGCTGGTCGGCGGATGTTGCGCTGATCGGTATCCAGCACAGCGAGCCCTATGCGCACGACCCGCATCCTAACGACCAGGCGGGCGCGCCGGATGCGATCTGCCACCGGTCCAGGCCACGGTACCCATGTCGATGCAGCGCGGCAGCAGCGCGCCCATCGGCGCATCGACATGGGTAACGTGGCCTGGACCGGTGGCAGTTACGGCGACTACTCGGCCGCCATCAGTGCCCGCGTCCGCCACCTGTGGCAAAAAGGGGCGCAGGTCTTCGCGCTCGGCGGTGATCATGGCGTGACGATCCCGATGCTCGATGCGTTGGACGCCGTCGGCGAGACGGTGCACGTGTTTCATGTCGATGCGCATCTCGACTGGCGCGAGGAGGTCGGCGGCGTGCGCCGCGGCTATTCGAGTCCACTACGCTGGGCTAGCGGTAAACCACAGGTCACCGGCATGACGCAGGTCGGGATGCGACAGACGGGCAGCGCGCGGCGCCCCGAGGTCGAGGCCGCGCGCGCCTACGGCGCGCGCGTTTTCCCGGCTGATGTCTTGCATGAGAACGGCTGGGAGCCGGTGCTGGCGACGATCCCGAAGGGCAGCGCCGTGTACGTCACGAT
>DAIQQI010000063.1:0-11034 GCA_036786925.1 Steroidobacteraceae bacterium | reverse complement strand
GACGGGATGGCCCCCACCGAGATGCCGGGGGTCATGGCCCCGTCACCCGGCGGCATCGTCTATCGTGAGATCGCCCCCGTCCTGCGGCGCATCGCCCGCGCCCACCGCGTCGTCGGCATGGACGTGGTCGAGTTCGCGCCGGGCTATGACAGCCCGAACGGCGTCACGGCAATCATGGCCGGCAGGCTCGTGGTCAACGTGCTCGGCGCGTCGTGGGCCCCGGAGGGAGCCATGCGCAGGCGTTAGCTGACAACCGCCGTGCTAACAACGGAGCAGGCGACTTGCCGGCGCTAGGTCTGGTCAGCGCGCCCGAAAAGGCGACAGTCGTTGCGAGGCGCCTGCCGGCGCTGCGTCCCACGGGCTCTTGTTTGCGACGACTTCGCCCGGCGCTTGTCCGCGCTCGACCCAGTCCTCGAGATGCCGCAACCAGTCGACTCCGCTCGGTCCGGGTCCGCCAGCGCAGTGAAGCATGCCGGGAACGAAGTAGAGCTTGTAGAAATCTGAAGCGTCGCCGAGCTTGGCAACGACGCTGTCGTAATAAGCGCGACTATGGCTCGCCGGAATCGCCGGATCATTCCACCCGTGGTACTGGAGCAGGCGGCCGCCGTGCCGGCGGAACTGTGCGAGATCCGGGTTATCCGCGTTGAGAATGGGGCCAAGTTGCGCGTGCGAGCGGCTGACATCCTCGGCGGTCAGCGATTCGAAGCGGAACGCGGGATCACGTCGCACCAGGTACGCGAAATAATTCCACGCATATTTGATGCCGTGGGGCATGAGCAGACCGTCGCCGGGTTCACCGGTGACCCAGTAGCTCCAGCCCCCGGCCGCAGCCTCCGCGCCGGGCGCAGTCCCGGACCATTTGGCGGCTGCTGTTGCCAACGTGGGCCCGTTGTAGATCGCGTGCACGGTTGCGATCTGCGGCGCGGTCAGGCACGAGTCATCATCAGTCGCGCCGCACAGCAGAACATCCGGATTGAAGTGGCAGCTGTCCGGATCGGCGACGTAGCTAACAGAGCCGCCGCAGGCCGCGAGGGCCGCGCCCTGCAGCGCTCTCAATTTCGATTTGGGAATCCGCGTGGCCGGATCCGTCACGCGCTTGCCGAGCGCCGCGCCGCCTTCCATCAGGGTTGTCCAGTAGGCAGCGGGCGCACCGGCCACCACGCCGTTGAAGTCGCGCGGATAGCGCTGCGCGACCATCAGGGCTTCGCGTCCGCCGTCGGAGCAACCCTGGAAATAGGCGAGGCGCGGCTTGCGCCCGGCATAGGCGACCGTGATTCGCTGCGCGGCGTCGCGCGTCGCCTTCAGTGCGCGGTCACCGAAATCCCGCACTTTCTCGGGATGATCGAGTGCCCACTTGGCATCGGTGCTGTCGGAAGTCTGGTGGCCGTCGTCGGTGCCCGCGACGGCATAGCCACGGCGAACACCGTCGATGATGGAAAACAGCGGTACCTGTCCCGCGAAACCACCGTTGCCGACCTGCAGGTACTTGCCATTCCACGCCGCGCCCTCGGGCATCCACACTTCAAACTGGATCAGCGAGTCTGCGCTCGGCCGCGCGATTGCGCTGACGCGACAGGCCGCCGCGCCGAGCTTTGCCGGCTCGCCGCCCCAGGGCAGTGCGATCGGCTCGTCTTTGCGGATGTTAGCCACCGAGACGATGGTAACAGCGGGTAGCTTCAGCGTGCGCAGCGCTTCACAGCGGTCGGCCGCCAGGGCTCTACCGCTCAAACCTAACATTGTTACAAGCGCGAGGGCGGCGATGCGCCGGCAGTTCCGTCGAACGCCAACTGCGCTTTTGATGGCACGTTCGGTCACGAATTCCGTCCTAACAGGCGATCGTCGAGGTGCCGAAAGGCGAGGTGCCGAAAGGCGAGGAAATCCGGCAGTTCTTCTGCGCGGGGGTGCACGGCTGGCGCTATTGGCCTAACGCGGCGGTTCAGTACCGGGCTTGTTGTCTTCCAGCGGGAAGGTCTTGGGCGCCGCCGGTGCCGCCGGCGCCGGGCTGGCGGGTGCAGCGGGTTCGGCGCCCGCCGGTGCCGGGGTCCCCGGATTGCGCGTGCCGGCTGCCACCGCAGCCAGCAGGCGGCGCACTGGTTCGCTGCTGCTCGTGACGGTGCCGTCGATAATGTCGTTGACGCCGGCTTTGCGGCCGTAGAAGCGCGTGTTAGACCGGCGCTCGATCGTCAGTGCGCTGCCATCCAGCGCCACGCCCGCAAACAGGCCGCGCGAGCGGGAATAGGAATAGATTTCGGCGCTGAAATTCTGGTCGGTCGCGGCCGACGCGCTGCGGCCGATCGGGCCCGCGGCGATCGAGGCATCGGCCCCGAGCGTCATCTTGCCGTCGGAGATGCCATCGACGCCCTGGCGTGTCGTGAACACCAGCACGACATCAGTCTTCTGGGCGCCGATCTGCCAGCCGATGCTGCCGCCGGTAATGGCGACGAAAATGGGGTTGGAGAAACGACCGTTCTTGTCGCGCACCAGCAGCACGCCCGTGCCGCGGCGGCCGCCGACGCCGAAACCGACTTTGACGACGTCTGGAATGATCGCAACGCCGTAGGCGCGCTCCAGCAGCAGGTCGGGAACGTATTGATCGCGCTGCCCGCGCAGTTCTTCCATGACCTGCGTTGCCAGGATGACTTTCGACTCCTCGCGCGCCTGCGCGTGCGCGCTACCGTGCAGCAGGCCCGCTGCAAAAACCAGGGTCAGGCAAAAATCGCGAAGGTGTCTCATGCGCAAACTCCGTCATTCGCAGGCAAAGCGCCCGCACAGGGGCGAAGCTTAAACCAAGAAGCTGTGGATTGGACCGTCATTGCATTCAATTGGTTCAGGCGGAATACTGTCGCGATGCAACGACATTCGGTCATGCCAACGGCGCTCTCGTTGTCTTTGTTGGGTTTGCTGAGCATTCCGGAGGCACGGGCGGAATGGATTTTTCGCGAACAGGCGATCATGGGCACGCGCTGTGCGGTGGAATTCTGGAGCGAGCGGCCGGCTGAGGCGGACAGCCTGGCTAACGCGGCCTTCGATGAAATGCGGCGCATCGATCGCCTGATGAGCACCTACAAGCCGGATTCGGAGCTGTCGCAGCTCAATGCCCGGGCCGCGAACAAGCCGCAGGTCCTGTCGCTGGAACTCTTCGGCCTGATCCGCGATTCGTTAGCCTATTCGCGCCTCAGCGACGGCGCTTTCGACGTGACTTACGCGAGCGTCGGTTATCTCTACGATTTCCCCTCCCAGCGGCGGCCCAACACCGCGGCGATCCGGCGCGCCCTGCCCGGGATCGACTATCGGCACCTGCGACTGGACGAGAAGCGCCACAGCATCTTTTTCGAACGTAAGGGCATGCGCGTGGACCTGGGCGGCATCGCCAAAGGCTACGCGGTGGATCGTGCCATGGCGGTGCTGAAACGCGGCGGCATCACGCGGGCGATGGTCAATGCCGGCGGCGACACCCTCATCGCCGGCGACCGCTTTGGCAAACCCTGGGTCGTCGGGATCCGCGATCCTAACGAACGCGACAAGGTGGCACTGCGCCTGCCGTTGACGGACACCGCGATCTCGACCTCGGGCGACTATGAACGTTATTTCGACGAGGGCGGCACGCGCTACCATCACATCATCGACCCCAGGACCGGCGATTCGGCCCGCCTGCTGCGCAGCGCAACGGTTCTGGCGCCGACGGCCATGCAAACCGACGGCTTATCCACGGCGGTGTTCGTGATGGGCGCCGAGCGCGGCCTCGCGATGATCAATCGCCTCGACGGTGTGGATGCGGTGGTGGTGACACCACAGGGCAAGGTCCTTTATTCGCGCGGCTTGACTCCGCCCGGCGCCGGGCCCTGATCAGTACCAGGCGGAGACGTAGAACTCGATGATGTTCGAGTTGAGCTTGTAAAGCGGTTCCTGCCCGGCGCGCGGCCCCTTGGTCACATCGCGGAAATTATCGTAGTTGATCATCATGTGATCGACCCGCAGATTCAGCGTGCCGCGGTCCAGCCAGGGCGCGCGCTGGATGCGAAACTCCCAGGCCACACCGACGCCCAGCGTGAGGGCGTCGTAGGTCGCGAGTTCCTTGTCGCGCGACCGGAAATTCTGCGCGTTAGCCCGTGGAAACAGGTCGGAATAGAAGCTGGCCTGGTCCTGCTTGTAGTAGCGCGCCGAGCCATCCAGTGTCCAGGACCGGCCCAGCGGGTGCGTATAGCCAAGCTGCACTGTATGCGACTTGATGTCCCAGGAGTCGGTGAAGAAACGGTACTGGCCGTCAAGGGATGCGCGCCACCAGGGCACGGAGTACTTGAGGCGCGCCGCGACCGCGTGGCTGGTATGGGTCGCCGGATAGACTTCCGGCTCATAGCGAAAGCCGGTCGGCGCCGTCGGGTCGGCGAAACGCGAGGATCGATATGGGCTGTTGAGAAAACCTTCGTCGGTGATCAATTCATAGTTCAGGGAACCTAACAGCCGGCGCGTCAGCACCTGCGTGACGCCGACGCTGAAGGCGCGCGTATCGGCTTCGCGGGCGAATGCCGGGTCGTTGATCGCGCCCTGCGCGGTCTTTATGTTGCGCAGCACGTCGTTCTTGCCGCGGCGAAAGCCGAAGGACACGGTGGTCAGGTCGCCGAACATGTCCTGGCTCACGCCAAGATACACGGTCTTGGCCTTGTAGTCGGATTCGGTGCTGTTGATATAGCCCGTGCTCCAGGTGGTCTTGCCGCGCAGGTAATCGACGCCCAGGCTGTATTGCGTACGGCGTTCGGAGTAGGGGCTCGCGGTGGACATGACGTCGATGGACGCGCTCGACACCATGTCGACGTAATAGTTGGCGGACACCGAGAACTGCTCGCCGATCTTCTTGCGCACCAGCACCGAGGGACCGGAAATGGTGATGCCGCCGCCTTCGTAGCGGTGATAGAGCGCGTCGGCGCGGTCTTCCGGCAGCACGCCTGCAAACGCGGCGGAAGCAGTCGCCAGCGACACTGCAATCAGCAGCGCATTGTTAGCAAATTGTCGTGCCATCGGCCGCGCCATCAATTGCATCCGCAACCGCCGCCGGCGCTGCCGGACGCGCCACGTGCGCCTTCGCGCGACTCGAACACGTGGTCGAGGTAGCTGCCGGAAACCGGATTGCGCTCAAACGCCATGATCGGATCGGCAAGCTTTTCGCGCTCGTAAGGCTTGACCCAGGGTTCGATCGGCGCGCAGGCCGTGAGCACGGGCAGGCCCAGTGCTAACAGGACAAGATATCGGGCTGGGCGCATGGCGGACTCCTGAATGCTGCTATTCCCGCAACAGGCTGCGGATCTGGTCCAGATAGATGTTTTCGTCGCCGGGCTTGTAGCCCTGGTGAATCATGCGGGTATTGCCCTTGCGATCGACGATCACCGTGCTCGGCATCCCCTTGACCCGGAACAGCTTGCTGACATTGCTGTCGCGGTCATAGGCCACCGGGAAGCTGACCGGGGTCTGCTTCAGGAATTTTTCGGCTTCCGCCGAATCCGGCTCGACGTTGACGCCGACCATGGTGAAACCGAGGGGCCTGTATTTCTTCTGGATGGACTCCAGCAGCGGCATTTCCTGGCGGCACGGACCGCACCAGCTCGCCCAGAAATTGAGCATCACCACCTGGCCGCGCAGCTGCGACAGGCTCAGGTCCTTGCCACTGCCGCGCAGCGGCAGCCTGAAATCCGGCGCCGGACCTTTGGGGTCCGCGGCCGCTTCGGTCGCGGGGCCGGGCACCAGCAGGGCGCATGCAGCTAACGCGGCAAGGCTCAGGATGCGAAACTTGGCGAAATTCATGCTGCGCGTTCCTCAGAAAAAGGCGGTCACACCGATACGCGCTTCCAGGTTGTTAGTTAGTTTCGTCGTGCCAAAGATATCGGAGTTGTAGACCCGATCCTGCACATCGATGTACACCGTCAACCAGTCTGTCGGCAGTATCCGGTAGCCAGCGCCAAAATTGAGAGCGAACTTGTCCTCGCCCGCATACCTGACACTGCCCAAGCCGCCCGACACATAAAAAGCACTGTTCAAGGCGAGCTTGCGACCGACAAAAGCCTCGCCTGGGAGGAAGTTGTAGCCGAGTGACAGTGAGTAATATGTGAACGGTCTCCCAGTCCCCAAATTGAGTGGGTCGACACCCGGATTCAGCAGTTCGAAACTGGTCGTTCCGAGCTTGGTTTTGCCGTAATTGGCCTCGAAGAAGAAATCTTCTGTCACATGGTAGGCCGCCTTGACGCCATAGACCGGGTTGGAAGCAAAGTCCTCCACCGACATCGAGCCGTAGTAGGCGCCGATCTCAAAATTCTCGGTATCGATGGCGGGGCGCTTGATTTCGCGGCGTTCCACCTCGGGATCGATGACCCGCGGCGCGGCAGCGTTATCCTCCTCCTCCTCGGTCTGTTCCCTGGCGACCTGCTCCTGTTCGGCGGTCTCTTTCTTGGCGAAAATGCCCTTGATCCAGGCGCAACCGCTCAGACTGAAAGTCAGCAAAGTCGCCGCGACCAGCGCGCGGGTCAAAAGAAGAACGCGAGTCCGACTTTCCATTCTGTTAGCTCCTCGTTGTCATTGCGGCTCGTGAAGATCACGCGCTCCTTGCCTTCGGCGCGCACAAAAAAGCGGCGCGTCAGGTAATAGCGCACGCCGAGCCCTATATAGGCAGTTTCGTCATTGCGATCGACCAGGTTGGGACGCTGCAGGTCCTTCTGCACGCGGAAGATACCGCCGCCGATCGTCACATACGGCGACCAGCGCCATTCGGGCGCAAACACCTGGGCCAGCCCCACTTCCAGCATGTAACCCGAGCGTTGATCGCCGATGTACTGCGATCCTGTTAGCTCGACCTTCATGTTGTCGTTGAGCGAACGGGCGACGTAACCCGATACCAGGCTCGCGCCATCGAAATCGCCGGCGAAAACGCCCATTTCCCAGTCGTGGGTGCGAAAGCCATTGCGATCGCCGAGATCGATCGAGAAATTGCTGCCATCGGCATACTGGGCCTTGAGCAGATCCACGGCCGCTACCCAGCCCTCGACACCGCGCTCGGTGCGAACCTTGAAATAATCGGTGCGGCGGAACAGCACGTCCACGGCTTCGCCGCGCGCCACCACCTGCGTGACCGGATAGCCGCGCCCGGGCCCGGTCTTGAGCTCGAGATACGGCTCGACCACGAAAAGCTGGGCGTAGTCGCGCTTGCTGGCTAACGCTTCAGGCGTTGCCAGTATCGCGCACAGCAATAGTGCGATGCAGCCGCCGCAGAGGCGCCTAGTTGACAGGCGCCAGGAACGGATTGTTGTAGTACTGTGCCCCAATATCGAGCCACTCAGAAAGCAAGCGTCGTTCTGCGTCATTCAAATCACCGGCATGGCTGCCACCTGGATCCATACGGCTGAAAAACCGTGCGGAGCCACGCGCGCTGCCTGCCGCCATCGAAGCGGGAACCGGTACGCCTTGCGTAATCGGTAGACCCGTCACCGGGTCCGTGCCCACCACGACCTGAATGTCCTGCAGGGCGCCCATGTTAACTTCCTGAGCGTTGTCGGTGAACAAAAGTTCGCGATAACTCTTGAATTGATCCGGATCATCGTCGGCGGGGCCGTCGCTGAGGTCCAATTGACCGGCAGGGACGCGAATTGCATTGGCCGCATCGCGCGGGCTGTGACAGCTCGTGCAGGTACGGTCCACGGTGCCCACCAGGCGCGGCTTCGACCACAGCGGGTGAAGCATTTGCTGGTAGTTGATGACGATGCGACAGGTCGCGGACCAGCGGGTCGCGCAATCCAGCGACGTGGGCGACAGCGTGGTCAGGTCGGCGTAGCGCCAGGCAAAACTCGCGTCTTTCGCCCGGCCCGATACCACGGGATCCGTCCAGGCGTCGTCAAACACGACGTCCACGCTCGGCAGCATCGACTTGCATTTGTCCTGGCCGCCGAGCGCGCAGGTGATGCGTGCGCGCGTCTGCGCCATGGTCTCGCCGGACTGCGATGTTAGCGTGGGGTCGGCGCCCGGGAACGAGCCGCCGTTGCCGCCGGCCCAGATCGAGTTAAAGAGGCCGGTGCGGCCGTGCGACTTCGGCGTCTGGGCGTTGGGCACATGGCAGCCGTTGCAACTGCGGACCTCGCCGGGACGGACCTGCAGCCAGTTGCGGTGCACCGGCGTGATGCGCCGCGCGTTCTGGTCAAGCGCTGAAATGATCAGTGCGACGTTGGCCGGAACCTTGGCGCGCACCGAGCCATCGGGCTCAACGGGCACGTAACCGATGATCTCGCGCATGAAATTGCTGGCGCCAAACCCGGATTGATCGATATCGCGGACCTGATCATCCGGCAGGGACACCGCCTTCTCGATGCGCAGGAAGCGCGCCGGGCGCTGCGCGGCAGTGCGCAGCGCCGGATTGGCCAGCGTCGCGATGTTAGGTGTCGCCGAATCGACGCCATCCAGGTCATAGACGGATCGTATGTCGAGCACGCCGACGTTTTCCGAAACCCAGTCAGCGTTCAGGTCGATGCCAGGCTGTTTGTCGAGGACCACGGCCGGCAGCGTGCGCGGCTGCGCGATCACCACGTCGGTGATCATGACGCCTGGCTCGGGCGTCTGCAGCGGCAGGAAAGCGCGTGCGACGGTGTCGTACATCCACAGTGAATAGAGCGGCGGAGCCTCGGTCGCGGCCGGGTCGGCTAACACATCGCTGGTGCAGGCGCGCAGTTGTCCGCCGATCTGCGCGCGGCACTGCGTCCAGCTGACCGCAATGCGACCGCTGCCGTCCCAGAGCGGGAATGCCGCTGAAAATCGTCCGCCGGGCGACAGGCCCGGGACGGTGCGCACGTCGTTGCCGGTGGCAATTCGCTGCGCAGGTCCCGTCAGGCTGGGACTCGCGGCGAGCGGCTGGGTGTTCTCAACGTAGTTGCGCGTGTCGATCAGCACGATGTCGCCGCCCGTATCGGTGCCGTTGAAAGGGCGCGCCAGCGCCAGGATTTCGCCGTTAGGCATCTCACGCGGCTTGGTGAACTGGATGGCCGTGTTGTTGGTGCCGGTCAGGTGACTCAGTGCGCCATACAGGAGTTGCAGGTCGGTGCCATCCGGATTCGCGCTATAGAGATGAATGCCATTCCTGCCCGGGAACGCATCCCAGCGGCTCCAGAGGATGCGGCCGTTCTGCAGCACCGTGGGATCCATGTCATGGCTCTGGTTAAAACTGATCTGGCGCTGGTTGCCCCCATCGCTGCGCATGGCGTGCAATACAAAGGCCGGTTCGCGCCGGTCTTCCGTCTGTGCTTCGAACTGCGCCTTGCCTTCGTCGATCAGCACTGCCTTGGAGGCGCGCTGGCGGGTCGATGTGAAAACAATGTCGCCGCTCGGCAGGTAGTGCGGCGCGACGTCATGGCCTTCGGCCGCCGACAGATTGGAGCCGATGACGCGCCGCAGTTGCTTGGACGTGAAGCTGTACTCCCAGATCGCCCACTTGGGTTGATCTTCTTCATCGCCGTTGACAACAAAAGGACCGCGCATTGCGAACGCCAGCTTGGTGCCATCGAATGACACGTCGAGGTCGCGGATGTCGTACTGGCCGTTGTTGGTAACGCTCGCGGTAATGTTGGTTTCCGGTACCGAAGAATCCGCGCGATCGCGTACGTAGACTTCGGCATCGACAAAGAAAGTGCGCATGTCGCGCAAGTCTTCATTGGTGAAATCCGGAATCGTCTTCTTCACATAGGCAATCGGGAAATCGACCGTCGCAGGATCCGGCTTCTGCCCCGAGCCGATCGCGACGTTACCGCCCGGCGAGCAGGCGGCGAGCACGCCGGCCAGGGCCGCGCAGCTAACAACTCGCGCCGTCATGCAGGTTCTGGTGATTGCCATTCAATGATCTCCATCGTCGCCAGCGGTCTTTACGTAATCCAATTTTGTGCTATCCAGGGCCTGTGATCTGCCGACATGGTCACAGCGGCGGGTCGCCAAAACCGGTTCTCTAGCACCACGGCAGTGGACTGCCTCCGGGGTCCTGCGCACTGTGATGAGCATCCCATTTTCACAGTACGGGCCGGACAATCAAACGTAATAAGACGCGCTGTCGGCGTCTTGCGACGTCGGCGCGTGGAGACGAGCAGTGCACAAGATTATTGACCGCAAGATGCGGGCAGTGTCGACTGAACAGGGCGGAACTAACCAGGTGGCAAAGATGTCAGTAAGTATTGGAAAACTCACGTGCGCAGCGTTGGCGCTGGGTTTGTTAGTAATCGGAATTGCGCAAGCCGGCTCGCGGGAGCAGGCGAAACGCATGCACGATCGTATAGCTGGTGTGCCGCCTTCGGCCGCCGTGCTGGACCAGATGGCAGCGGAAATCACCGCCGGCAGGCCGCTGGCCGCAGCCAACATTGCCATGCAGTCGAGCGCGTTCTACAACGTCACGCTCAAGAACTTCGTCGCGCCGTGGACCAACCGCGAACAGAGCGTGTTCGTGCCGCTGAACGATTACACCGCGACCGTCATCGGCATAGTGCGCGATGACGAGCCCTTCGATACGGTGCTGTCGGCTGACATCCTCTATACCGCGCCCGGTGCGTCGGGTGTTGCGGCCTACTCGCCGTCGAACAACGATCACTACGACCAGCTCGAGCAGACCGGCGCCGACCTCAAGACCGTGCTCGTCAAGCAGACCCAGTCGGGTCTGAACGGCATCCCCGCGGCCGCCACCGCCGGCGTGATCACCTCCCGCGCAGCGTCGCAGGCGTTCTTCATCGCCGGCACGAACCGGGCGATGTTCCGCTTCACGCTTATGAATCACCTGTGCCGCGACATGGAGCAGGTGCTCGATACGTCCCGCGCGCCGGATCGCATCCGTCAGGATGTCAGCCGCTCGCCGGGTGGTGACAGCCGCATTTTCCTCAACAATTGCATCGGCTGCCACAGCGGCATGGATCCGCTGGCCCAGGCCTTCGCCTATTACCACTACGATGAGACGCTGGCGCGGCTGGTCTATACCGCGGGCCAGGTGCAGCCGAAGTACTTCAATAACTCGGATAACTTCAAGCCCGGCTA
>DAIQQI010000342.1:0-3722 GCA_036786925.1 Steroidobacteraceae bacterium | reverse complement strand
AGAGGTCGAGTCATAGGTCGCTGCAAGCACCAATGCGACTGCCGCGTTATACAGGTCGTTCAGGTCGGAATCAGGCAGTCCAGCCAGATGCACCACGCTGTTGGCGACCCCGGCATTCTCCGCTTCGGAGGCAATATCCAGGTCGTCAGGCTTTTTGCCGACCAGTACTAACAAATGCGCCAGGCCAGTACGGCGCCTGAATTCAGCGAAGCCTCGAATCACCAGCGGTACGTTGCGCCGGCGGCTCATCGTGCCTACGCACATGTAAAATGGCGTGTCGCTGCCGAGCAGGCGAGCGCGGGTCCGGGATGCTGCCGTGGGATCGAGTTGCTGCTTAAACAAGTCGGCGGGGGCCAGGGGCACCACGCGAATTTTGTCGGGCGACACTCGGTAGCCGCTCGCCACGTCATTGCGCGTCGTTGAATTGTGTACGATCACCAACGTCGCATTACGCGCGGAGCGGCCGTAAATCCAGCGATAGAATGTGCGGTCGGCGAGGCTGGTGGCTTCAGGAAGGAGAGCGTTGGCGGCATCGTGGGTGGTTACGACGGTGCGCGACCGGCTAACAAGAGGCAGTGTGTAGCTCGGGCCCCAAAGCACGCCGCCAACCGCAACCGGCGCGAGTTTCAGATTTTCCCAGGGTAGCGCGCGCCAGTTGGCTGCGATGACTTGCGGAACGACGCCAGCCGGCAGGCTCACGCCGGGTGGGGCTAACGGCCGGGACATGCAAAAGCGCACCTCGTCGAACACATCCGCGACATGATCGCGGCTGAAATACTTGACGATGTTGTTCAAATACCGCGCTACGCCAGTGCCGCCGTGAGTGCGCCAGGCGTTGATCCAGAGTTTCATGGCGCAAATCGTCCACCGCGCGCAATTTCCGCGACGGTGCTCTCGTAGACGCGACGCACCCCCTCGGTTATTGAAACGCGCGGTTGCCAGTCAATGATCTGATTCATCGTGCTCATGTCGGCGACGAACTGCATGGGGCCTTGAACTTCCTTCTGCAAATCGACGATCGTCGCGCCTGTCAATTGCCTGAACACATCGACGATCTGACCCACACTGGTCATCGTGCCGGTTCCAAGATTCAGTGTCCCGGTATAGTCGGCGTCCAGAAGTTTAATGATGGCGTCAGCTGCATCGTCAACATATATGAAGTCACGCGCCGGGCGGGTATTCCAGACCTCGGCCCGGCCCTCGGTTGCAAGGGCGCGCGCGAGGCGGTGTATCAAATCATAACGACCTAACGGCGTCGGACCGTAGAGATTGCAGAATCGACAATTGATGATGGGCACCCATCGCGCGTAGAACTTGCAGGCCTCTTCTGCGAGATACTTGCTTAGCACGTAGCGATTCTTGTAAGGGTCGATCGCTGCATGTTCGGACACAGGCATTGTCAGCTTCTTGTCGTCATACACAAGAATGCTGGAAAAATGTATGAACTTCGCCAGCTTGCGATGCTTCAGCTGTTCTATCGCGCGCAGGAACGGCGTTACGTGATAGTCGAATGCGTTGGGCTCGCCAGGTTCGAGACTGAATTTCTCCAGGTTGTGGTGATCGGTATTACCGATAATGAATATGACCTTGTCGAATTCAACCGAGTCGAGCGCATGCAAATCGCTCAGATCGTCGACGTGGATGTGACGATTCCGGGTCGCGGGCGGTCGACGACCCACGGAAACCATGTCTGGGCAACGCTCTAGAATATAGGGCCCCAGAAAGCCGCTGCCGCCAAATAATACGACCCCTTGCCCCGAATGCAGGCCGTTATCCGCTACGGGCAAATAATCTCTCCTTTGAATCCGCGGTTACGAAGCTTAGGCACGACTTCATCGTAATAATTCCAGGCAAACAGCACGCCGGCATCGGCAGGTTTGGGATCCTTGAACATCCATTCTTCGTCTACGATGGGCACTTGAGTTCCGGGCAGATAGGTACCGACACGCAATGGATTTATTTCCGTAATGTAATCGAGCATGTCCACGCCCAATCCGCAGTAGACGCTAACCGTGGCTGCCTTGGCGGGCGCTCCAATTCCAATGACTTTTTTCCCCGCTCTCCGGAGCTGATAGACCGTGTCGAAAAGTTTCTTGCGTTTGTCCGCAATGGCATCGGCGAAAGACTGTTGCGTGGCCGGCTCATACAGGTTCGCGGACCGTTCGGCTCGTTCTATTTCAGAAACGCTTTTTGCAACTGGATACGATCCCGGCCGCGAGGCAAACACGCGAATTTGGCCTCCGTAGGTATCAGACCTCTCAATGTCGAAGATCTCGAGGTTGTAGCGGGCAAACAAATGCCGCAGCGGCCGCAGCGAGTAGTACCGCAGGTGCTGATGAAAAACATTGTCGTAGTGCAGTCGCTGCACCATATCGAGCCAATATTGATTGTCGCTGGCGAAGACGCCCTTGGGTTTCAGCAGCATATCAATGCCCTGCATAACGCCATCGAGATCGGCGATGTGTGCGAAGCATCCACACGCCGTGATTACATCTGCGGCGCCGTGCTTGCGCTTGATGCCACGCGCGGTCTTTTCATTGAAAAATGCATGCAGCGTATTCAGTCCTTGTTCGTTGGCAATTCTGACAGGATCCCCAGAGGGATCCACGCCCAAAAATTTCACGCCGGATGGCAACCAACCCTTCAGCAACGTGCCGTCGTTGGAGCCTATGTCGATTGCAAAATGGCGGCGACCCATCTTCAGTCTGTTAGCTAACGAAGCAGGCAGGCTTTGCAAATGCCGTGTCGCGGTCGCTGTAGTGCCGCTGACAAACGGAAAATGCTTGTAGACTACCGCCGGATTGACGATATAGCTCAACTGGGTCAATCCGCAATTGTCGCAATGTACCAGGCACATCGGATAGCGAGTCTCGGGTCTATTGAATTGCGCGGCCGTGCGCAACAGGTCCCCGACAGGCTGCAAGCCGAGATCCAGTCCGCGCCGGGTCTTCTCCCCGCATATCTGGCAACGGACCGGCTTCAGGCTAACATCGCGATTCTGCGGGCGGCCGGGTAATGCCTTGGCTTTCATGATCTAGATCCTTTGCAATCAGCCGGACTGGCTGAAAAATTCACGGAAAGCGCTGCCTATGCGCTTCAGGTCGGCGTCGCTGATGTCGGGGTGCGAGCCGATGTAAAATGCGTCGCGATTCAACTGCGCAGCCACTGGATACAAGGCGTCCAGGTTGCCGAACAATTTTCGGTATGCAGGTTGATTGATCAGCGGGAGGAGATACCGGGTCTCGATCCCACGCTCCTCCAGATGGCGAATTAGGTCGGACCTGGCAAGACCGGCGTCGCGCAGCACAATCGGATAGAACATGTAGACATGCTCGGTCTCGGCACGGGTCTTTGGCAGCTGCAAAAACTGCTCCAACCCGGCGAGCTCGCGGCCAATGCCGGCGGCGACCGCACGACGGCGCGCCACCTGCTGTTCCCACGTCTCCAATTGCGCAACGCCAAGGGCGGCTTCCAGCTCGGTGCAGCGGAAGCTATGCCCGAGCCGGTCGAACGAGAAGCGGCGATCAGCTATCTTGAAAAGGTCCTTGTCCGCGCCCTGGTCATCATCTATTCGGATGTATATGGTGTCGCGTCCATGGTTCATCAGGCTCTTTAGCAACGTAATCAATTGTGGATTGCTGGTCGTACAGAGGCCGCCCACTCCGGTAGTGATAACATGGGCTACGTACGTTGAGAAACAACCGACGTCGCCAAAGGATCCC
>DAIQQI010000341.1:0-3728 GCA_036786925.1 Steroidobacteraceae bacterium | reverse complement strand
CCGCCGGCAAACGGCCGGTGACGTTTCGCACGCTCGACATCGGCGGCGACAAGGTGCTGCCGTATATGCGGTCCTATGAGGAAGAGAACCCGGCGCTCGGCTGGCGCGCGATCCGTCTCGGCCTCGACCGCCCCGGACTGCTGCGCATCCAGATCCGCGGCGACCACACGCCGGCCCAAATGCAGCGTCACGCCGTTGCGCTCATAGAAATCCGCCTTGCGCAGCAGCAGGCTGTCCGGCGCCAGCTCGCCGACCAGGCTCGCCTTGGACAGCGGCGGTCGTTGGTACGGCAGCCAGGGCTCATCGCCGACCAGCGTTATCGGCCCCTGATAACCTTCCTGGCGCAAGCCCGCCACCAGTTCGGCCGCGGCCTGCCCGGCCCCAACCACGCAAACCCCGGCGGAATTACCGGCGGACATGGGCGCGACAGGGGCTCTGTTTCATACCGGCAGAGTATATTGTTAGACTTCGCCATGGCCTACGACCCCAACAATATATTCGCGAAAATACTGCGTGGCGAACTGCCGTGCGTGAAGCTGGCGGAAAATGCGCATACCCTGGCGTTCATGGATGTGATGCCGCAGGCCACCGGCCACGCGCTCATTATGTGCCGTGAACCTGCCGAAACCCTGCTGGATGTGTCGCCCGAAGGCGCGGCGGAATGCATCCGCATGACCCAGCGCATCGCCAAGGCGATCAAGCTCGCGCTTGACGTGCCGGGGCTGCGTGTCATGCAGTTCACCGGCAGCGCCGCCGGGCAGACCGTGCCCCACCTGCATTTTCATGTTATCCCGATCCGGCCAGGCGAATCGCTGCGCAAGCACTCAGCGCAGATGACGCCGGCGGCCGAACTCGAGCCGATCGCGGCCCGGATCCGCGCCGCGCTGGCCCAGACTGACAAGACCTAACAAGTCAGAGCGGCGAATAACCCATCAGGCTGACAGGGATATCGTCCGGGTCGAAGAAAATCGCTTCGCTGTAACGGCCCGGCGGTGTCGCATCGCCCGGCGTGGTTTTCACATACTCGGTGGGCTCGGTCAGGAATTTCACCTCGAGCGCACGCAACTTCGCGACAATTTCCGGCATCCGATCCGTGGTAACGACCACGGTGGCCTGGCCATACCGCGGAAACCCATCGGGTCTCGGCAGCGCGGGCACCGCGCGGGGCTTGGCGTCGCGAATTTCATAAAGCCCCACCCAGCCGTGGCTGGAGCCCGGATAGCCCAGATGCACGATACGCAGCGTCGCCTCGTCGAGGCCGACCATCCGGCCGATGGCGGCGCCAGCGACCTGCTTGTCCTCGAGGACGCTGAAACCCAGCGCATCGCGATACACACGCAGTGACTTCTCGGCGTCGCGCACCCACAGTGTGACGCGCTTGACCGGCCCCGCCGCGCTCATTACGCCAACCCCAGGCTGCCGGGATTCATGCGGCCCTGTGGATCCAGCGTCTTCTTCAACGAACCTAACAAGTGCGCCGCGGACGGATCCAGGCCTTGCTGGTAGGGATAGAACTTGCCGAGCTGGAAGCTGACGGCGCCATGCTGCATGAAACAGTTCGCCAGGTCACTGCGCAGGCTGTGCACGGCGGCATAGGCGGCTGGATTCGGCGGGTATGACTGCAGCTTGCCAAGATAGTCGGCGGCCAGGACGCGCTCGTGGAAGCGGTTGCGGGCATCCGGCCAGTACATGACCGGCTCCAAGAGCGTGCCGGCGCCGCCAACCGTCGCGCACAGATAGCCGTGGTCGATATCGAACTTCGCGCAGTCGGCGCCATGGTCGGCAAACACCTTTTCGCAGGCCTCGAACATGCTTGCCGCCTGCGAGAACGCCACGATGCCATGCACCGGTACCCAGCGCTCGCCGTTAGGACCCAGCATGCTGTTGACCTCGGCGAAGGGATTCGCGCGCATGACCTTGGGCACGGTGTTTTCCACCTCGCGACCCTTGACGGTCATGATCTGCCGCACGCGGGCGGCCTTCGCGTCCGCGTCTGCCGCGTCGCGGCCATCCAGCGAGATATGGGTCGAGAACGTGCCCTCCTTGAGGAAACTGCGCCCCGCGAGTACCACGCTCGCCCCTTCCTTGAGCGCCTTCAGTCCGCCACCGGCGGCCTGCATCACCTTGCCGAGTGACTTGACGTCCGCAGCGAGGCTGCTGCGCTTCATGCGCTGCGCCTGCAGACCGGGGTCGAAGGCAAATTGTTCGGCCACCAGGTCCTGGCGCGCCACTTCGGCCATCGCCGCGAACAGGTCGGCGTGGCGATCAAAGGAAAAGGACAGGAACCGCGCTTCGGGATCGGGACGAATCAGCCGCAGCGTTGCGGCTGTCTTGATGCCCAGCGCACCCGTGTCCGACAGGAACAGACCTAACAAGTCCGGTCCCGACTGGCGAAAAAATGGCGTGCCGTTCTTGTTGGCATGCGCGCCGAGATGCAGCACCGTACCGTCGACGAGCACGACATCCAGGCCGATGACGCTTTCCGCAGCCGGGCCGTATTGGCCGGACCCCAGAAACATACTCCCCTGGGACAAGGCCCCGCCAATGCTGGATTTGAGGCCGGACAACGGCCCCCAATACGGGGTCCGGACGCCCCGCGGTTGCAGCGCATCGTGCAGCGCTTTCCAGGTCGCACCACATTCGACCGTGACATGACAGTCGTCCGCATTGATGTCGCAAATGCGGTCCATGCGCAGCATGTCGACCATGATGGAATTGGGCTTGGTTGGCAGGTAACCGTCCGTGTACGACATGCCACCGCCGCGCGGGACAATGGCTAATCCCGATGGCGCGACGGCTTGCAGCGCCCTGCTCAATTCATCCGTCGTGCCCGGACGAATGAGCGCCAGGGGCCGCGCGCCGCTGCGATACACGTCGGTGGAGAAAAAGTCGAGCTCAGCCGGGTCGGTCACCACATGCTGGGAACCCAGCACACGGGTCAGTTCGGCGAGTACGGTCACGTGATTCTTAACTGGCATGTCCATGTGCAGGACTATGCAAATACGCGGGCCGACTCGCAAGCGTGGCGCGCTGCTAAGCTTCACAAATGGCCATTATCGGAAAAGAGCGCCGCGATTTCAGCGAGCGCGTCGGGGTCGCGATCATCGGCGGCGGCGCCTGCGGACTGACCGCCGCAACCGCAGGCGCGGCGGCTGGCGCGGAGGTGCTGGTTCTCGAACAGGACCAGCGACTGGCCGGCAGTACCGCCATGTCCCTGGGTGCCGCCTGTGCGGCCGCGAGCAAGGAACACCAGCGTCACGGCATCCCGGACAGCGCGGAGCAGTTCTACCAGGATGTGATGGCGAAAACCCTGGGTCGCGCCGACCCGGAGCTAACAAAACTGATCGCCCATGAATCGGGACCTACGGTCGACTGGCTGACCGAGCGTCACGATGTCGAGTTGCGCCTGGACTTCAAGTGGACCAGTCTCGGTCACAGTCACCCACGCCTGCACATGCCACCGGGCCGCAACGGTGCTGAGCTGGTCGCGTTGCTGGAGCGCGCCGCCCAGCGTGCGGGTGCGTCCATCATGACCGAGGCGCGGGTGGTCGATCTGTGCGTCGATCGCCAGGGAGCCATATCCGGCGTGGGCCTGCAGCGTCCGGACGGGACGCGCGAGTGGCTGGGCGTCGAGGCGCTGGTGTTAGCCAGTTGTGGTTTCGGCGGTAATCCGCAACTCATACGCGAGCATATTCCCGAGATGGCTAACGACCGCTACTTCGGCCACG
>DAIQQI010000340.1:0-3734 GCA_036786925.1 Steroidobacteraceae bacterium | reverse complement strand
GCGAGAAGCTGCGGGATTTTCGCGCGCGCCAGACTGCCAGGGTCCTGGCGGAATCCGATCCGCGCAAATGACCGTCGGCATCGTGGGTGCGGGCCAGCTGGGCCGCATGCTGGCGCTGGCCGGCTATCCGTTAGGCATTGACTGCCTGTTTCTGGACCGCGCCGCCGACACCCCCGGCGGCCAGGTCGGCCCGATACTGACTGGCGAATTCACCGACCGCAAGCTGCTGCGCGAGCTTGCCCGGCGCAGCGAGGTCGTGACCTTCGACTGGGAAAACATCCCGGTTGACGCGCTGCGGGCGCACTGCGCCCGGACCCGCATCGCACCGCCGCTGGCGGCACTCGCCACCGGCCAGGACCGGCTGGCGGAAAAACGCCTGTTCGAGGCCCTGGGCATCCCGACCACGCGCTATCGGGCTGTCGGCACGAAGAGCGAACTTGCGCGCGCCGTGCAACAGCTCGGCCTGCCCGCGGTACTCAAGACGCGGCGCCTGGGCTATGACGGCAAGGGCCAGGCGCTGCTGAAATCCCTGGCCGACATCGACCGGGCCTGGTCGGCGTTAGGCGGTCAGGAACTGTTGTGCGAGGAATTCGTTGCGTTCGATTTCGAAGTGTCGATCATCGGCGCGCGCTCGACGCGCGGCGAGATTGCGATCTACCCGCTCAATCGCAACGTACACCAGGACGGCATCCTGCGTCTGACCCGGGCGCCCGCCGCCCGCCCCTTGTTAGCCAGGGCGGCGGCCCGCTGCCTGCGGAAAATGCTGCGGCACTTCAACTACACCGGCATCCTGACCATCGAGTTCTTTGTGCAGGGCGGGCGCCTGGTCGCCAACGAAATCGCGCCGCGCGTGCACAACTCCGGCCATTGGACCATCGAGGGGGCGGTCACCTCGCAGTTCGAGAATCACCTGCGCGCGATCCTCGGGTTGCCGCTGGGCAGCACCGCCGCGCGCGGCCACAGCGCCATGATCAACCTGATAGGCACCATGCCCGACCGGACCGCGTTCCTCGGTATCCCGGACCTGCACTGGCACGACTATGGCAAGGACCCCCGCCCGGGGCGGAAGCTTGGGCATATAACGCTGCTGGCCGGCAGCGCCGCCGCGCGGGACCGGCTTGCCCAAAGGGTGCTGCGGGCCGCCACCGGCCGGGGCATCGCCGTTTAACGTAATATCGGCGCAGGGATTTCCGGGGCAACTCACACCTGGCGGGCCGAGCAGCCCGCATAATTCGCGAACCGCATGTATCTCGAGCATTTCAACCTCAAGGAACTCCCGTTCCGGCTGAGCCCGGACCCGGAATTCCTGTACCTGTCGAAAAACCACTCGCGCGCCAAGGCGTACATGGAATCGACCATCTGGTTCACCGACGGCTTCGTGGTGATCACCGGCGAGATCGGCTCGGGCAAGACCACGCTGATCGAGAGTTTCCTGCGCGATGTCGACAAGGACATCGTGGTCGCGCAAATCAACCAGACGCAGATTACCGCGATCGAGTTCCTGCAGTCGGTGCTGGTGCAATTCGGTTTCGCGCCATTCAAGATGCGCAAGGCCGAGTTGTTAGCGACCTTCAATCAGTTCCTGGTGGAGCAGTACGCGGCCGGCCGCAAAGTGCTGCTGATCGTCGATGAGGCGCAGAACCTCGCGGCGCGCGTGCTGGAGGAAGTGCGCATGCTGTCCGGGGTGGAGACCACCAAGGAGAAGGTGCTGCGCATCATTCTCGCGGGCCAGCCGGAACTGAATGAGAAGCTCGATGCGCCGGAGCTCAAACAGCTCGCGCAGCGGGTGCGCCTGCGCTTTCATCTGACGGCCCTGTCACAGAACGACACGCAAAACTATATCCGCCATCGCCTCGAGGTAGCCGGCGCGGCCGGTCGCGAGCTGTTCGCGCCCGACACTTTTGACAAGATCTTCCGCTACACCGGCGGCACGCCGCGACTGATCAACACGCTGTGCGATACCGCGCTGATGGCCGCCTACGCGACCGGCAAGATCACGGTCGACCTGGCGTTGGTCGAGGCGGCGATCGAGGAACTGCAATGGGTGGAACCCAGCATGCGCACCCACAACCAGCCAAGACCGAGCTTCGAGCAGAAGAAGGCGCCTGACACGGATACTGACGCACCGATCATCGGACGCCTGATCCTGACCAGCGAAGGCCAGTTCCTCGGTGAAGTGCCCTTGCGCCGCGGCCGCAAGATCATCGGCCGCACGACCGACAACGACCTGCAGATCGAGAGCCGCTTCGTCAGTCGCCATCACTGCCAGGTGATCAGTTCAGATCACGGCTGTGTCATTGAAGACCTGAACAGCACCAATGGCATTTACGTCAAACGCCGCCGCGTGCGCCGCCAGAGCCTGAAGGACGGCGACGTCGTGACCATCGGCACGCACGAGCTGACCTACGTGGACGAACGGCTTGCGAAGGCGCGCAATTTGAGTGACACGCTGCCCAGTATCGAGACCACCGTGCTGGCACGCGACGTCGAGCACTGAAGAGCGGGAGCGGTTGCCTCAGCCGGTGCCGCCGACCGTCAGGGTATCGATCAGCAGCGTCGGCTGACCCACGCCCACCGGTACGCTCTGCCCGTCCTTGCCACAGGTACCCACGCCCTGATCGAGCGCGAGATCGTTGCCGATCATGCTGACCTTGGTCAGCACGTCGGGGCCATTGCCGATCAGGGTCGCGCCGCGTATCGGCGCGCCGATGCGGCCGTCCTCGATCAGGTACGCCTCGGCGGCCGTAAACACGAACTTGCCGGAGGTGATATCGACCTGGCCACCGCCGAAATGCGGCGCGTACACGCCTTTCTTGACCGAGCGGATGATTTCACCCGGATCGTACTTGCCGGGGCGCATGTAGGTATTGGTCATGCGCGGCAGCGTCATGTGGGCGAATGACTCGCGCCGGCCGTTGCCGGTGGGCGCCATGCCCATGAGCCGCGCATTGAGCTTGTCCTGCAGATAGCCTTTCAGGATGCCGTTCTCGATCAGCGTCGTGCACTGCGTTGGCGTGCCTTCGTCGTCGACGTTCAGCGAACCGCGGCGATTCGCGAGCGTGCCATCGTCCACGACCGTGCAATCGGGCGCAGCGACGCGCTCGCCGATGCGGCCGGAGAAGGCCGAGGTGCCCTTGCGATTGAAGTCGCCCTCCAGGCCATGACCGATGGCCTCGTGCAGCAGCACGCCGGGCCAGCCCGGACCTAACACCACGGGCATCGCGCCGGCGGGCGCAGGAATCGCCTCCAGGTTCACGAGAGCCTGGCGCACCGCCTCGCGGCCTAACGCGAACGGGCGATCGCCGGATACCAGCTCCGACAGCGAATAGCGGCCGCCGGCACCGGCATAGCCGGTTTCGCGGCGGCCATTCTGCTCCGCGATCACCGTGACATTGAAGCGCACCAGCGGGCGCACGTCGGCGGCGAGCGTGCCGTCCGAGGCGGCCACCAGCACCACTTCGTAGGCCGCGACCACGCTGGCCATGACCTGCATGATGCGCGGATCGAGCGCCCGCGTCGCCTTGTCGACCTTCTCGAGCCAGCTGACCTTGTCGTCATCGGACAGGGTGCCGACCGGATCGATGGGCGCGTACAGCTGATGACCGGTGGCGGCCCGCAGCGCCAGCGGCTTGTTAGCACCGCCGCTGGCGGCGATGGCACGCGCCGCGCGCGAGGCCTCTTCCAGGGCCGGCAGCACGATTTCGTCGGAATACGCGAATCCAGTCTTCTCACCG
>DAIQQI010000339.1:0-3736 GCA_036786925.1 Steroidobacteraceae bacterium | reverse complement strand
GGTGATGGAATTCGTTCCAGTCGCCAACGCGTTCGCCGGGCGAACGGTCCATGGGCAGCTCGCGCAGGTACTCGATAAAACCGGTGGGCTTCCCCATCAATTGCCCCCGACACGCGACAGGTCGCGCGCGTTCTCTTCGAAGGCCGCCATGATGGCATCGTCGCCCGACAAGCCCTGGTCGTGCGCTCGTTGCAGGCAGGCCAGCACGCGCTTGTAATCCTTCGGCATCACCTTGACGAATCGCGGCACCATGGTTTCCCAGGCAGCAAGCACACGGCGGGCGGGCTCGGAACCTGTGAGTTCGTGGTGACGCTGGATCAGCGCCCGCAGCCGCGCGATTTCGGCCGCATCGCTGAGACGCTCGATATCGACCATCTGCGTGTTGACGCGCTTGGGGAAGTTGCCGGCTTCATCGAGCACCAGTGCGACGCCGCCCGACATGCCCGCGCCGAAATTTCGGCCCGCCGGACCTAACACGACCACGGTGCCGCCGGTCATGTATTCACAGGCGTGATCGCCGACGCCTTCGACCACGGCCGTGACGCCGCTGTTACGCACGGCAAAGCGCTCGCCCGCCATGCCACGGACGAAGACCTCGCCGGCCGTGGCGCCATAGAGCGCGACGTTGCCGATGATGATGTTGTCTTCCGCCGCGAACCGGGCCTTTTTCGACGGATAGATCACCACGTGTCCGCCCGAGAGACCCTTGCAGAAATAATCGTTGGCGTCGCCTTCCAGCGTGAAACTCATGCCATTCGGCATGAACGCGGCAAAGCTCTGGCCCGCCGAGCCCGTGAACTTGATTTGAATGGTGTCGTCCGGCAGACCCTTGGCGCCCCACTTGCGAGTGATTTCGCTGCCCGTGATGGTGCCAACCACGCGGTTGACGTTGCGCACCGGCAGCTCCGCGGCAACCTTTTCACCGCGCTCGATCGCTGGCTTGCAGATATCCAGCAACTGGGTCATGTCGAGCGACTTCTCGATGCCGTGGTCCTGCTCCATCTGCTTGTAGCGGCCGACATCGTCGGGCGCGTCAGGCTGGTAGAGGATATTGCTGAAGTCGAAGCCCTTGGCTTTCCAGTGGTCGATGGCCTTGCGCGCCTCGAGGCGGTCGACGCGGCCGACCATCTCGTTGATGGTGCGGAAGCCGAGTTCCGCCATGATTTCGCGCAGATGCTGCGCAATAAAGCGCATGAAATTGACCACGTGCTCGGGCTTGCCCTGGAAGCGCTCGCGCAGCCGCGGGTCCTGGGTCGCAACACCTGCAGGGCAGGTGTTGAGGTGGCAGACCCGCATCATGATGCAGCCGGTCGCAACCAGCGGCGCGGTGGCAAAGCCGAATTCCTCGGCGCCTAACAAAGCGGCGACTGCGACATCGCGCCCGGTCTTGAGCTGGCCATCGGTCTCGACCGTGATACGGCTGCGCAGGTTGTTGAGCACCAGCGTCTGGTGTGTTTCCGCGAGGCCCAGCTCCCAGGGCAATCCGGCGTGCGTGATCGAGGTCAGCGGCGAGGCGCCGGTGCCGCCGTCGTAGCCGGATATCAGCACGACATCGGCATGCGCCTTGGCAACGCCCGCGGCAATCGTCCCGACACCCACTTCCGCCACCAGCTTGACGCTGATGCGCGCGCGGGTGTTGGCGTTTTTCAGGTCGTGGATCAGCTCGGCCAGATCCTCGATCGAGTAGATGTCGTGGTGCGGCGGCGGCGAGATCAGTCCCACGCCCGCGGTGGTGTGCCGCGTCTTCGCGATCCACGGATAGACCTTGGTGCCCGGCAGCTGCCCACCTTCGCCCGGCTTGGCGCCCTGCGCCATCTTGATCTGGATTTCCTTCGCGCTGACCAGATACTCGGAGGTCACGCCGAATCGGCCGGACGCAACCTGCTTGATGGCCGAGTTCTTGCTGTCGCCGTCAGGCATGGGCACGTAACGATCCGGATCCTCGCCACCTTCGCCGGTGTTGGACTTGCCGCCGATGCGATTCATCGCGATCGCGAGCGTTTCGTGCGCTTCCTTGCTGATCGAGCCATAGGACATCGCGCCGGTCTTGAAGCGCGTCATGATCGACTCGACCGACTCGACTTCGTCGATGGGCACGGATTCGCTTTTCTTGAAGTCCAGCAAGCCGCGCAGCGTCGCGTGGTTCTTCGCCTGGTCGTCAATCAGGCTGGCATAGGACTTGAACACCGAGTAGTTGCCGGTGCGCACCGATTTCTGCAGACGATGAATGGATTCAGGATTGAACAGATGGAATTCGCCATCCGCGCGCCACTGGTACTGGCCGCCGGCGTCCAGCACCGCATGCTCGGATGCGCCGCGCACCGGGAACGCCTGCGCGTGGCGCATCAGGGCCTCGCGCGCGATCACTTCGATGCCGATGCCGCCGACCCGCGACGCGGTGCCGGTGAAGTAATGGTCGATCACGTCCTGGCGCAGGCCCACGGCCTCGAATACCTGGGCGCCGTGATAACTCTGGACCGCCGAGATGCCCATCTTGGACATCACCTTGACCACGCCCTTGACGGCGCTCTTGGTGAAATTGCGGCACGCAACCGTGTGATCGACGTTCGGCAGCAACTGATGGCGGATCATGCCGTCGATGGTCTCGAAGGCCATGTAGGGATTGATAATCGCGCAGCCATAGCCGATCAGCAGCGCGAAGTGATGCACCTCGCGCGCATCGCCGGTCTCTATCGCGAGCGATACCCGCAGACGCAGGCCTTCGCGGATCAGGTAGTGGTGCAGCGCCGAGACAGCTAACAACGACGGGATCGGAGCAAAGTCCCTGTTGACGCCGCGATCGCTCAGTATCAGGACATTGACTTCGCTTTCCTCGATGGCGCGGCGCGCCATGACGCACATCTCTTCGATCGATTTCGTCAGGCCCTTTTCGCCGCGCGCGACCCGGAACAGGATCGGCAGCGTTTCGACCTTGATGCCGGGCAGCGACAGGCGGCGGATCCGGGCAAACTCTTCGTTCGTCAGGACCGGGCCCTTGAGTTCGACGCGACGGCAATCGGTCGGCTGCGGATTCAGCAGGTTGCCTTCCGACCCGAGCCAGACCTCGCTGGAGGTGATGATTTCCTCGCGGATGGAGTCGATCGGCGGGTTCGTCACCTGCGCAAAAAGCTGCTTGAAGTAGTCGTACAGCATGCGCGGCCTGTTTGACAGTG
Organism: Steroidobacteraceae bacterium; assembly: GCA_036786925.1. Classification (GTDB taxonomy): domain Bacteria; phylum Pseudomonadota; class Gammaproteobacteria; order Steroidobacterales; family Steroidobacteraceae; genus UBA964. The sequence goes on along the minus strand of DAIQQI010000339.1, from coordinate 563 downwards.
CGGCCAGCGGCGTGTCGTTGCCCATCGAGCCGACCGCCTCGACGCCATCCCGGGCCATCGGCGCCATCAGGATGCGTTGATCCTCGAAACTGTAGCCAAAGGAAATCTGCCGGGCTAACAAAGTGTCGTGATCGGTGACGGGTATTTCGCCGGCGGCCGGCAAGTCCTCGAGATAGACGAGATTGTCGTTGAGCCATTGGCGATACGGACGCTCGCCACAGATCTTCGCCTTGATTTCCGCATCGTCGATGATGCGGCCCTCGGCGGTATCCACGAGGAACATCACGCCCGGCTGCAGGCGGCCCTTGCGGACGATCTTCTCGGGCGGGAAATCCAGCACGCCGGCTTCCGAAGCCATCACCACGACGTCGTCGTCGGTCACGTAGTAGCGGCCCGGACGCAGGCCATTGCGATCCAGCAGCGCGCCGATCTGCACGCCATCGGTGAACGAGATGTCGGCCGGGCCATCCCAGGGTTCCATCAGGCTGGAGTGATACTGGTAGAAGGCGCGGCGCGAATCGTCCATGGATTCGTGCTTCGCCCAGGGCTCCGGGATCATCATC
>DAIQQI010000338.1:0-3754 GCA_036786925.1 Steroidobacteraceae bacterium | reverse complement strand
CGTCGCCCAGTTCGTGCGCTCGGTCGACACCGCGGGGCCGTCGCTCACTGTCATCAGGACCACGGTCGGCGCCGCGCAGAGCGTCGCCATCGCGATCGATCGCAGCGACTGGCCCGAGATCGTCGGCACGATCTCGGGCGACGACACGATCTTCATTGCCACGCGCGATGCGCGCGCGCAATCTCAGGTACGCGGGCGCCTGCGCGAATCCTTCGGCATCTGACATCCCCGCCTTTCCGGAGCTTTTGTTAGCATCATGACCCAGCCTATTCTGCTCGCCTATTCGGGTGGCCTGGACACCTCCTTCCTGGTGCCCTGGCTGCGCGAGAACTACAACCGCCCGATCATCACGGTCACCGTGGACACCGGCGGCATCGATGCCGAGGGTGCCAGGACCCTGCGCGAGCGGGCGCTGGCGCTGGGCGCCGTGGAACACCACCAGGTCGATGCGCGCAGCGATTATTTCGAACAGGTGCTGCGCTTCCTGATCATGGGTAACGTCAAGCGCGGCCAGCTGTATCCGCTGTCGGTCGGCGCGGAACGCGTGATGCAGGCGCAGACCATGGCGCACATGGCCCGCAAGCTGGGCACCGGCAGCATCGCGCATGGCTGCACCGCCGCTGGCAATGACCAGGTGCGTTTCGAGGTCGCGTTGCGCACGCTGGCCCCGGACCTCGAAGTGATCGCGCCGGTGCGCGACCAGGCCTTCAAGCGCCAGGAGGAACTGGAATTCCTGCAGCAACGCAAGCTGCCGGTGCCGCCAACCGGCGCCGCATATTCCATCAACCGCGGGCTATGGGGCGTCACCATCGGCGGCAAGGAAACACTGACCTCGGCGGGCAGCATCCCGGACAACGCCTGGGTCCTGTCCAAGGATGCATTCCTGAAGCCGGCCTATCCGCAGCACCATCAGCTCGAATTCAAGCAGGGCCGGCCGGTGGCGCTCGATGGCAAGCAGCTGTCGCCGGTGGAAATCATCGAGCGGCTCGAAGCCATCGGCGGGCAGTTCGCCATTGGCCGCGGCATCCATCTGGGCGACACCATCATCGGCACCAAGGGGCGCGTCGCATTCGAAGCGCCCGCCTCCGAGACTTTGTTAGTCGCGCACCGCGAACTCGAAAAACTGGTTCTGACCGCCCGCCAGCAGCGCATGAAGGAAATGCTGTCGCTGTGGTATGGCGACTGGGTGCACGAAGGCCAGTTGCTCGACCCGGCCTGTCGCGACATCGAAGCCCTGCTGTTGTCGTCACAGGAACGCGTGTCCGGGACCGTGAATATGCTGTTTCGACCCGGCTCGCTGTTTGTCGAGGGTGTCGAATCGCCGTATTCACTGATGGCAGCCTCGAAAGGCGTTTATGGCGAGGCAGCCGGCGAATGGACCGCGGCCGATGCGCTTGGCTTCTCGCGCATTGCCTCGCTGCCCGGCGTATTCCACCGTCGCGCCGGTGAGCGCGCGCAAAGTCTTTAGCACAGCGGAAAACACAGATGAAATCAGTCGTCGTCGATAAAGTTGCTTCAGTCACCCAGGCCTGCGGTCTGGGCCGCGAGTTACGCGTCGCCACCGAGAACCTGCCTTGCGAAGAGGGGGTGGTCGTCGTGGTTGAGGTGCTGACTAACAAAAGCAACTACAACACCCTGGAACTGACCAGCGGCCGCATGGCCAAGGTCGGCAAGGGCGACATCGTGGTCGGTGCGCTCGGTCACCGCAAGGCGCTGTTCGGCTACTCGGGCCACGTGCTGGAGTCGATCAAACCCGGCGACATCCTGCAGATGCTCAACATCGGCGGTGTGTTAGGCATCTGCGACTCGGTCAATCCGGACAAGGGCAAGCCGTTCGACTGCCGCGTGATCGGCGTGGTCCTGACCTTTCCCTATCTCGGCGAACGCATCGGCGTGCCGGCGCGCGCCGGCTACCGGCGTCTCAACATGGATGCAACCCTCGACACGCACGGCGTCCCGGTCGTGGCGCTGGCCGGCACCTGCATGGAAGCCGGCAAGACCGCGGCCGCCTGCGCGATGGTCTCGCGCATGCGCCACCGTGGACTCACGGTCGATTGCTTCAAGGCCACCGGCGTTTCGCTGCGCCGCGACATCCTGGCCATGGAAGACGCGGGTGCGAGAAATACCATGATCTTCACCGATCTCGGCGTCATTTCGACCACGTCGCAGAACGGCCCGGCGCTGACGCGCACCATGCTGACCGAGCTGTCGGCTAACAAACCTGATGTCATCGTGTTCGAACTCGGCGACGGCATCCTGGGCACCTACGGTGTCGATGCCATCCTGGAATGCGAAGACATCCGCAAGGGCCTGACCTCGGTCGTGCTGTCGGCAAACGACCCGGTTGCTGCCTGGGGCGGCGTCAAGCTGTTGCGCGACCGCTTCCAGGTGAACCCGTCTGCGGTCACCGGCCCCGCCACGGACAATGCCGTCGGCGTCGACATCATCGAGAAAGCGCTCGACGTGAAGGCCTACAACGCGATCAGCAACGGCGCGGCGCTCGGCGACTGGGTGATCGAGTCGATCGGCCTCGGCGCCAAGTTCCCGTCCGTTGCCAACGCCTGAGACGCAGCATGGGCCAACGCATTCCAACCCTGGTACTTGGCGGCACCGGCTACGTGGCCGGCGAAGTCCTGCGGCTGGTGTCAGGACACCCGGTCTTCGAACTCGCCGGCGTCATGTCGGATTCGCAGCCCGGCGAGCCGGTGGGCCGGTCCTTTCCCCATCTGGCATCGGTGTTAGGTGACACGGCATTCAAATCGCAGGCGGAGATCGAGCGGCTGGTCACCAGCCTGCCATCCTGCGCGATATTTTCCGCCGCGCCGCACGGTGTCAGCGCCGAACTGATCGACAAGCTCCTCAGCGCGGCAGCGACGGCCGGCACCAGACCGCGCGTGGTCGATATATCCGCGGATTATCGTTTCCGCGACGCCGCCGCCTACGCGACCGTCTACAAGCATGCGCACGGCGCGCCGCAGCGACTCGCCGACTTCACCTGCGCGGTTCCGGAACATCTCGCCAGGCTGGCAACACCGCATGTGGCTCATCCCGGCTGCTTCGCGACCACCACGTTGTTAGCAGTCGTGCCGTTGCTGGCCATGAAGCTGGTCGAACCTACCTTGTTTGTTTCCGGCGTCACCGGCAGCACCGGCTCCGGCCGCAAGCCGGTCGAGGGCACGCATCATCCGCTGCGGCACAGCGACCTCTATTCCTACAGCGCCCTCGCGCACCGCCATGCGCCGGAAATACGCGCCTGTGCGCTGGCTGCAACCGGTGTCGACGCCGACATCGCGTTTGTGCCGCACTCGGGCCCGTTCGCCCGCGGCATTCACGCCACCATCCAGGGCAAGCTGACAACCGCGCTGGACAGCGCGGGCGTCATCGCCCGGCTGCGCGAGTATTACGCCGGCAAGCCGTTCGTGCGCGTGCTGGACAGTGCGCCGCGCATCAAGGACATCGTCGCCAGCAACTACGCGCATCTGTCCGCCGCGGCCAACGGCCGGACCGTGGCCGTGATGAGCGTGGCCGACAATCTCAACAAGGGTGCGGCCGGCGGCGCCGTGCAGTGGATGAACCGCCTGTTCGATCTGCCGGAAACCGCGGGCCTGACGGCGCCGGCGGCTGGGTGGACCTGATGATGCTCTACACGAACAGAAGTGACTACAAACGCGGCGTGCCGCCAACACAAGAGTCCTTTCCGGAACGGCGTAAATCCATCCATGGAGCCTCCGAGCGCGACGTCCTGTCGCGCACG
>DAIQQI010000062.1:0-12370 GCA_036786925.1 Steroidobacteraceae bacterium | reverse complement strand
GATGATCTGGCCGCAGGTCATGCGCGGATTGAGCGACGAATAGGGATCCTGGAAGATCACCTGCATCTTCTTGCGCACGTCGGTCATCTGTTTCCGACCGAGCGGGCCCAGATCAATACCGTCGAAGATGATCTCACCGGCGGTCGGGTCCTCGAGGCGCAGCACCAGGCGCCCGAGCGTCGACTTTCCGCAACCCGATTCACCGACCAGTCCCAGGGCCTCGCCGGCCCGCACCACCAGGCTAACATCGTCAATCGCCCGTAATTGCGCTTTGCGCCCCAGCCAGCGCTGGCGCACCGCAAACGACACCTTCAGGCGGTCGATCGTCAGAAAGTCCGGCAGCTCGCTCATCCGGCCACCGTGCGCAAGGGATGATGGCAGGCCAGGCGGTTGACCGCACCCTGCTCCAGCGGCGGCCGTTGCTCCGCGCAAAGTCGCGACGCAAAGTCGCAGCGCGGATGAAAAGCGCAGCCGGAAGGCAGGCGGCGTGGATTCGGCGGCTGGCCGCGAATCGTCGTCAATGGACGGTCGAGGGCGTCATCGATCCGCGGCATCGAGTCGAGCAGGGCTTGGGTATAGGGATGACGCGGTGTCGTCAGCAGCTGCCCCACCGGCCCGGACTCGACCATGCGACCGCCGTACATGACCACGACCTTGTCGGCGAGGCCCGCGACCACACCCAGGTCGTGGGTGATCAGCGCCATGGCCATGCCCTGTTCGCGCTTCAGCTCGGCTAACAAAGTCAGGATCTGCGCCTGGATGGTGACATCCAGCGCCGTGGTTGGCTCGTCGGCGATCAGCATCGCCGGATTGCAGGCCAGCGCGATGGCGATCATGACGCGCTGGCGCATGCCGCCCGACAACTCGTGCGGGTATTGTGAGAGCCGGCCCGCGGCGTCGGTCACATGGACGCGCTCGAGCAGCTCAAGCGCCCGCTGGCGGGCACTGCGCCAGTCCATGCCCTTGTGCTCGACCAGCGGCTCGGCAATCTGATCGCCGATCTTCAAATGCGGTGTCAGTGAAGTCATCGGATCCTGGAAAATCATCCCGAGCTGCGAGCCGCGCACGTTGCGCAGCGTACTGGCGCTGCCGCCCAGCAGGTTCACGCCGCCGAAATGCGCTGTGCCAGTGGCCTGCGCGTTAGGGGCCAGCAGGCCCATCACCGCCATGAATGCCTGGCTCTTGCCGGCGCCGGACTCGCCGACGATGCCGACACACTCGCCGGCGGAAAAATCACAGCTGAATTCGCTGACCGCCGCCACCTCGCCGTCGGGCGTCGCGAAGCGCACGTTCATGTCACGGATTTCCAGCAGCGCGGCCAAGGCTCAGCGTTCCCGCGGGTCGAGCGCGTCGCGCAACCCGTCGCCTAACAAGTTGAAGCAGACCAGCAGCGACACCAGAAAGAAGCCAGGCACCAGCAACATCCAGGCCGCCGACTCGATTTCCTTCGCCCCTTCGGTGATGAGGCTGCCCAGGCTGGCCGCCGGCTCCTGCACGCCCAGGCCCAGAAACGACAGCAGGCTCTCGAAGAGAATCATCTGCGGGATGGTCAGGGTTGCATAGACGATCACCGGACCCAACACGTTAGGCATGATGTGCCGCGCCACGATCTGCGGCGTGCTGACGCCTATGGCGCGCGCGGCTTCGATGAATTCGCGGTTGCGCAGCGACAGCGTCTGGCCGCGCACGATACGCGCCATGGTCAGCCAGCCGACCGCGCCGATCGCGGCAAACAGCGCGAAAATATTGGCACGGTCGATGAAGGTCGACAGGATGATGACGATGAATATGTACGGCATCGAATACAGCACATCGACGAATCGCATCATCATGTCGTCGAGGCGCCCACCAACAAAGCCGGCGATTGCACCGTAGGTGATGCCAATCACGAAACTGACGATGGTGGCAAGCAGCGCGATCTGCAGCGACAACTGGACCCCGGTCATGGTGCGGACAAACAGGTCCCGGCCCAGGCGGTCAGTTCCCAGCCAGTGATTGTCAGGCCCGCCGAGCCCGACGGTCATGTTTTCCCAGTCGAGGGTGTCGAACGCGTGCGGACTCAGGTGCGGGCCGACGAACGCGAACAGCGTCAGCAACACAATGAAGCACGCGGCAAACAAGGCCGCGCGATTGCGCCGCAGGCGCCGCCATGCGTCGGCCCACAGGCCGCGGGCTGCGACTTCAGTCATAGCGCACGCGCGGATCGAGCCAGCCGTAGAGCAGGTCGGCGATCAGGTTGCAGATCACGATCAGCGATCCGTACACGACGATCATGCCCATGACCAGCGAGTAATCCCGGTTGATCGCGCCCTGTACCAGGTACCGGCCCGATCCTGGCAGCCCGAACACGGTCTCGACGACCAGCGAACCCGTGACGACAAACGCAAACGCCGGACCCAGCCAGCTGACGACCGGCAGCAGCGCCGGGCGCAGTGCGTGGCGCCAGACCACCAGGTATTCCGGCAAGCCCTTGGCACGCGCCGTGCGCACGTAGTTGCTGCGCAGAACCTCCAGCATGCTGCCGCGTGTCAGCCGGCCAACGTAGGCGATGATGCCAAAGGACAGCGCCGCCACCGGCAACACCAGATAACGGATCTCACCGCCCTCCCAACCCGCCACCGGCAGCAAGCGCCACTTGAGCCCGAACAGAATCTGCAACAGCGGCGCAACCACGAAATTCGGCACGGAAATACCCAGGCCCACGATCGCCATGGTCGTGTAGTCGGCCGCGGTGTTCTGTTTCAGTGCCGCGAACGTACCGAGCGGCACGCCGATCAGCATTCCTAACAAGATGGCCGAGAGACCGATGCTGAGGCTGATCGGCAATCCCTGCGCGATCAGCTCGGTGACCGAGAAATCCTTGAACTTGAATGACGGCCCGAAGTCGCCGTGCGCCAGGCCATCGAGGTAGCGCAGGTACTGTTTCCAGATGGGCTGGTCCAGGCCGTAGGCGGCTTCCAGATTGGCCTTGATCTCGGGCGGCAACGCCTGCTCCTCATCGAACGGACCACCCGGCGCAAGACGAATGACAAAGAACGCGAGCGTAATAATGATTAACAGCGTCGGGATGATTCCGAGGATGCGACTGACGGCGTAACGCAGCATGGGGTGTCAGATCTTCCGCAGCCTGAGCGAGGCTGCAGACAAGATCGCCAGCGCCACCAGTCCGCAGACCAGCAGAAAGCCGTTCTGGTAATTTCCGGAACGATCCGACAGCTCGGCCGTGATCCACGGACCCAGCGCCCCGCCGCCCGCATCCAGCACCGTGATCGCACCCATGACGCGACCTAACGAACGAGCACCGAACACATCGCCGGTAACCGCCTGCAGCAGCGTGTAGTTGGCGCCCCAGCCGAGCCCGAGAATGATTGCGGCCGGTGCGATCAACTCCGCACGCAGCGTTGTCAGCAGCAGCGCCCCGCACAGCATCAGCGCCAGGCAGGCGATCCAGACCGTCTTGCGGCCGAACCGGTCGCTGAGCCAGCCCGCCAGCACCTTGCCCGACAGTCCGGCGAGAAACAGCGGAATCAGCATCGCGGCAGCGGCCGACTGCGCCATGCCGAGCTGCATCATGTGCAGGATCAGGTTGTTGTTGATGCCGAGGAACGCATAGAAAGTGCCGAACGCCGCGACGCCTAACAACCAGAACTCGCGCCGGCGCAGGATCTGCCAGTAACCGAGATCCTCGCCCATGGCCCTGGCCTCGGCCGCGGCCGAGCCCGCACCCAGTGGCTTGAGTCCTATCACTGCCGGCCACTCACGCATGAGGCCCCAGACCAGCAGCGGCAGGACCGCCAGCAACGCCAGCGTGAACAGGCTCGCGTCCCGCCAGCCATAGGCTGTGATCAGCGCCGTGAAGATCGACGGCATGAAACCGTTGCCGAAACTGGTGCCGGCTAACACGATGCCGAGCGCGAGACCACGCGAGGCGACGAACCAGCGCGATACGGCCACCATGCAGATCGCCATGCCGGCGCCGGCGAGACCCAATCCCATCCAGGCCCGCGACCAGTAATAGTCCTGGATGCTGTCGACATGCCCTAAGGAATAGAAACCCCAGAGCAGAGACGCGACGCCGACCAGCATGACCTTGCGATAACCATGGCGGTCGGTGAGCGCACCCGCCACCACCGTGATCGTCGACGTCACCCCGAGCTGGATCGCATCGCCGATCTTGATCGCACCCCGGGTCACGCCCAATTGGGCGATCAGGGCCGGATCGAATGCGGCGATGGCGCCGACGGTCAGGCCATTGGTAACGAGGATGATGATGAACGCGGCGGGCACGATGGCCCACCAGCCGTAATAGATGCCACCCGGCGCAGACGGCGCTGCAGCGATGTTCACAGCGACTGGGTCACTATGAACTGCGGGTTGTCCGCCATGGTCGCAAAGGTGCTAACAATCTTCTGCATGGTGGGCGACTGCACGTCCTTGCCCAGCTGCTCCAGGTTCTTGACGCGCAGGATTTCGATGTACTGGTAGGGGCTGGCGCCACCGCCCATCAGTCCCTGGCATTTCAGGACCTCGAAGCCGCCGACGGAAGGCAGTCGATTCACCTCCGGCAGATCCAGCTCGCGAGCGAACTTTTCGTAATCGGCCACGGCTACGCCGTGCTTGAGGTTAAAAAATACAACCACGGTGGTCATTGTCACGTCCTGTCGTTATTGTCCTGTCGTCGGGCTGGCAGTCTAGGAAGACAGGCCCGTGTCCTGCAAGCAGCAACGGAGCCACTCATGTCCCCAGCCTGGCTGGTCAGCACCGACGAACTCGCCCAAAACCTCGCCAACCCCCGCCTGCGCCTGTTCGACAGCCATGTGTTTCTCACGTCAAAACCGGGCGGTGGTTATGAGGTGCAATCGGGCCAGGATTCCTGGCGGGAATCGCATATCCCCGGCGCGAGTTTCATCGACGTGCAGGCGGACCTTTCCGATCCGGATCACAGGCTACGCTACATGATGCCGCCGGATGATTTTTTCGTCGCCGCCATGTCGCGGCTCGGTGTCGGCCCGGCTGATCAGGTCGTGCTCTACAACCGCGGCGCCACGTGGTGGGCAACGCGGGTATTTTTCATGTTGCGCGCGCACGGATTCGACGCCGTGCGCGTGCTCGACGGTGGCTTTGATAAATGGCAGCAGGAAGGCCGGCCACTGCAAAGCGGCGCGACCTGGTACCCGCCCGCGACTTTCAGGAGCGGCCCCCGGCGCGCGATCTTTGTCGGCAAAGAGGCCGTGCTGCAGGCAGTGCGCAGCGGCGAGCAGGTCCTGGTCAATGCACTGGCGCCGGAAGTTTTCTCCGGCAAGGTCTCGAGCTACGGCCGGCCAGGCCGCATTGCCGGCAGTTGCAATCTTCCCGCCCGGGATCTGCTGGATCCCGTGACCCAGGCGTTTCTGCCGCCTGAACAACTGCGCGCGAAACTGGGCGCCGCCGGCTTGTTAGGCGGCAAGCCGGTTATCAGCTACTGCGGCGGCGGCATTTCCGCGACTACGGATGCATTCGCGCTGCTGCTGTTGGGGCGCGAAGACGTGACGATCTACGACGCCTCGATGAACGAATGGGGACCGGACCCGGCTCTGCCGATGGAAACCGGCTAGCCCGCGCTGTCAAAAACCGAAAGTGAACCCAAGGCGCCTGCGCACATCGCGCTTTTCAAGGTCATCGCCCTCGACTTCATCGTTTTCGCTGACCTCCAGGTTGCGATTGGTTTCGTTGCGCAGAATCACCAGCATGTCAGTCGTCTCGTCGATTGCGAACGGGAATTCATGCCAGGTGCCGATATGCAGCATGAAGCCCGCCTGGCCGTCGAAAAATATTGCGCGCACATCGGCGGGGTCCGGGGCCGGACCCGACGTTGGCGCACCTAACACCATGACAAACGGGCGGCCGCCGAGCGACACAAAGGTCTGCGTATGCTTGAAATGGCGCTCCATCCACACGACTTCATGGGGCCGCGGATGGACACGCGCCACGGACAGGCAGGTGTCGGCGTCGGATACAAAGCGGTCCTGGGCCCAAAGCTCGACCGCGTCGCCATAAAACACGCTGGTCCGGCCCACCCGTGCCGGATTGGCCGTGACCAGAGTCCCGTAGGGCGCCAGCGATTTCGGCGTAGCGGATTCAATAGGAAGGCGCCGGATCATTGTTGTACTGTACCAGCATGAACTCATACGCCCTCTGGCAGTACTTCCACATTTTGCTGTTTGTCTACTGGTTGGGCGCGGACCTTGGCGTGTTCCTGGCGTCCCGCTACGTAGCCCGCGCGGACCTGCCCACGCCCGAACGACTGCGGTTTCTGGAGTTGCTGCTGAAGGTCGACATGGGCCCGCGCACCGCGTTGATTCTGATGGTGCCCGTGGGCTTCACGCTCGCGACCCAGCTCGGCCTGACAGCTTTCGCAGTGGGCCTGTTGCCGGCCATCTGGGGGATCGCCGTGCTGTGGCTGGTTCTCGCGTGGCGTTTGTTCCTGATGGGCCGTGATCCGCGCGCGCAGTCGCTGGCCAAGCTCGACCACTGGATCCGCGTCACGGTGGCCGCGCTGTTCCTAAGCCTGGGAGCCTTGTCGCTGGTCGAGGGCACACCGGTGACCGCGCGCTGGCTGGCCTTGAAGATGCTGTTCTTCGCGGTCGTGGTAATCATCGGCCTGTTGCTGCGCAGTGTCATCCGCGACTGGGCGCAGGGATTCGCCGTGCTGAATTCGGCCGACGCCAGCGTGGACGCCGTCGCTGGCGCCAATGCGACCATCTCCAGCGCCTATCGCCGCGCGACGCGGCTGGCGCACACGCTGTGGCTGCTGGTCGCGCTGATCGCGTTGTTAGGCGTGACCAAACCGGCATGGAACTGAAGCAGCCCCGGCTGGCCTCGCCCACGGAGCACTACCCGCGGCTGCTCAGTCCGCTGCGCCTGGGTCCGATCCAACTTCCCCATCGCGCCTTCATGTCGGCGCACGGCATGGGCCTCGGCGGCACCGGCCCGGGCGTCAGCGAACGCTACCACGAGTATCTGTTAGCGCGCGCGCGCGGCGGCGCGGCGCTGCTCGGCATCGAATCCGCGCCGGTGCACCACACGACCTACAGCCGCAGCCTGGTGATCCGGCTCGATCAGGACGACTCCATCCCGAGCCTCGCGCGTCTCACTGCTGCGGCCCACGAAATTGGTACGAAAGTCGCCATCACGCTCTGGCACGGCGGGCACAAGGATGGCGCGCTGCGCGGCGCCTATCCGGTGGCGCCGTCGGCGGTGCCGGGCATGGACGGCACCGTTCCGCATGTGCTCAGCGTCGCTGAGATCGAGGAGATCGTGCGTGCATATGGCGCGGCCGCCGCGCGTTGTCGCGCCGCGGGGCTGGACGTGCTCGAAGTGCAGACGGCGACCGACTACTTGTTAGGGTCTTTTTTGTCGCCAGCCCTCAACCATCGCGATGACGCCTACGGTGGCAGCCGCGAGCGGCGGTTGCGTATCGTGCGCGAGGTGCTGGACGCCGTGCGCAAGGCGGCCGGCGACCGGATCGCCGTCGGCGTGCGCTGCTCCGCACGCCACGATATTCCGGGCGCGAGCGAGGATTACACGCTGGAGGAATCGCTGGCGGTCATGAATCAGCTCGATCGCGATGGACTGGTCGACTACGTGAGCGTGATGTCCGGCTCCGGCTGGGCCGAGGGCGTATCCATTCCCGCCCTGCACCATCCGCGCGCGCTGCTGGCAGAGGAAGGGCGCGCCTTCAAGCGCGCGCTGCGCGTGCCCGTCACGCTTGCCGGTCGTATACGTACCGCGGCCGAAGCCGAGGATCTGATCTCCAGCGGCGCGGCCGATGCGATCGCGATGGCCCGCAGCTGGATCGCCGATCCCGACTGGGGCCGCAAGCTGTTGTCGGGCAACGAGCGCCAGATCCGGCCCTGCATGTCCTGTAATCAGGGTTGCGTCGGCATGGTGTTCCGCGGCGTACCGGGCACTTGCGTGCTCAATCCGCGCGCCGGCCGCGAATTTGAAATTGCCGATCCCGGGCAGGCACCGCACGCACCACGACTAAGAGCTGCTGGACAACCGCTGCGCGTGGTCGTCATCGGCGGCGGACCGGCGGGTCTCGAAGCGGCGCGGCTCGCGGCGCTGCAGGGATTTGCAGTCGAACTGCACGAGGCGAGCGCCGAGCTCGGCGGTCAATGGCGGCTCGCGGGCCTGACCCCGGGGCGCCATGAATTGCTGCTGTCGTTAGCATGGTGGCGCAGCGAACTACTGCGCCTCGGGGCAACGGTGCATCTGAATTCGCGTATCGATGTCGACCAACCCCCTGCGGCGGATCACGTCATCTATGCGATCGGTGCGCTGCCGGCGCAGACCGCGGTGCTGCGACTGCGTCCGCACCTGCGCGCCGGTATTCCTGGCTCGCAAGGTGCTGCTCACAGCCGCGATTACCTGGCTGGACGTGTCAGCGTGCGCGGACGCGTGGCGCTGATCGATGAGGAACATGGCTGGTCCAGCCTGTCCGCAGTAGCGCAGTTACTCGACGACCCAAAGGTTATCGAACTCACGGTGGTGACCACCGAAACCAATTTTGGCGCTGCCGCCGTTGGGCCGACATTTGAGGCTGGCGCACTGGCTGCGATCCATGCGCGCGGCGATGTTCGTCTTATAATTTACTCGAGTAAATCAGTGCAATCTATTGATAATAATAACAAGATTACATTGTCAGACGCAGTGTCGTTACCGGGCTTCGACGCGGTCCTGCTCGCCACCGGCACGGCGGCGCAGCGCCTTCCCGATCGCGCGCTTGCGGCGGGCGACTGCCTGGCACCGCGCGGCATCTGGTCCGCCACGCGCGATGCCGAGCGCGTGGTCGCGCGCCTGACTGCCTAGGGCCTAGACGGGCAAGCCGCTCTGCCCCAGCAGGCGCGCAAACGTAAGCGCGGGCGTCACCATCATGCCGCCTGTGTAAGCTTTGCCCTGGGTCTGGCCCGCGCCGAGCACCTCCCCACAGGCATAGAGATTCGGGATCGGTGCGCCGTTACTGCGCGTGACATGCAGCGCCTCATCGACACCGATACCCACGGCGCCTGTGATCGACGTGCCCTGGGCGCGAATCGCAAAGAACGGTGGCTTCAGGATCGGCAGCGGCTTGTGCACGCGGCCTAACAAATCGTTGCCGGTGCGGATGCCGTAGTTGTAGAGCTCGACGCTGTTCGCCAGGCCCGCGGGATTGATGCCGGCGCTCCCGGCCAGCGCCGCCAGGTCATCGGCGCGGTGAAACCACGGATGCGCACCGAACTGCTCCATGATCTTGTCGCGCGTAAAGCCCGTCAGTATCGGCGGCGCCGCCGCAAATATGGCGCTGTCGTACACGATCCAGCGGCGATTGCCGGTCTGCCGCAGCAGCGATTGCTCACGCGCATCGACGCTAGGGATATCCTCGCGCACAAAGCGCTCGCCCTGCGCATTCACATAGATCTCCCACGGCTGCCGTCGCTGCGGATGATCGATCGGGCGCGCGAACAGGGGCGCGGGATAGTTGTCGGATGCAAGCACCAGGCCGAAGTTGGCCATGTAGTTGCCGGCGCCGCGCAGCCAGCCGCCGGCCGCCTGCGCGAGTTCCAGGCCACGACCTAACGAGCGCTCGTAGGCCATGCGGATGTACTGGGGCCGGTTGCTGAGCCGGGCGTAGAGCGACGGATTCGCGCAATAACCACCGGTCGTCAGCACGACGGAACGACCGAAGAAACGTTGCGGCTGGCCATCGCCGTCGCGCGCCTGCACGCCGGTCACCGCGCCGCGGCTGACCTGCAACAGGTCGGTGACGTCATGGCGCAGCCGCACCTGCACCTTGCCCGCGGCGATCAGCGGCTCGATGGCTTTCGCAAGTACTTTCAGTATGGATCGGCCGCCGTCTGGTCCCCAGTAATAGCGCGGCTTGCTGTAGGGCTCGTGCGCCTCCCCGTCCACCGGCATCGTTGGCAGGACCTCGAGACCCTGGTCCATCAGCCAGTCGAAGGTCGCGGCGGCATTCCACGCGGTCTTGCGCGCTAACACGGGATCGATCGTGCCGCGCGTGATGCGCTGCAAGTCGTCGTAATGCTCCTGCGGCGTATCGGTGATGCCCTTGGATTTCTGCAGCCTGGTACCGGCGGCCGCCATCTGCCCGGTCGAGACGTGCAATGTGCCACCCATCCTGTCGTTGATGTCGAGCAACAGCACGCGCGCGCCGCGCTGCGCCGCGAATATGGCTAACATCATGCCGCTGGTACCGGCGCCGACACCAATGATGTCCCATTGCCTGGCCGCCGTGCCGCTGGCAGCCGCCGCAACATGCGGCGCGACACTGGCTGCCACGGCGACCACACCGGCCGCGCCGACGATTTCGCGTCGATTCCACTTCGATGACTTCATGTTCCGCTCCTAACGACAGGCCCGGTTGAGGTATTCGGCTATTCGCTCCGTCCACACCACCGGCTGCTCAAAGGCAAACTGGATGGTGCCACCGGGGAATTCCGTGTACTCGAACGCAGCATTGATGGCGCGGGCGCGCTGCGCCGCCTGGTGTGACATGTCGCCGGTGTTGGAGACGATCAGTACCGGGATCCTGCGCGGATCGAGCCGGCGCAGCGCGCCTTCCATGTCGTAGGTAAATGCCGCGTCGTGGCCATAATATTCGGTCCTGCCGGCGAGGAAAAAAGCGATCGTGCCCCAGTGCACGCCTTCGCGCGTCGGCTCATCCACCCGGGTCAGCACGCGGCGCAGGTACTGGTAGCGTCTTGTCAGCTGGGAACCGTCATCGGCCAGCGACTGGTCAAAGCGCGCCGATTGCAGCTGCGCATCGCGATACTCCTTGCCGTAGACGGTCGGACCGTGCAGCACGAGACAGCGCACCTCACCCGGATGCGCACTCGCCAGGGCGGTGCCAATCACCGAGCCGGTGTGATGACCTACCATCGCCGGCCGCCTGAGATGCAGCGCCTTGACGACCGCATGCACCGACTCGGCATACTGCTCGGCGCTGGGCTGGCTGACTGGCGTCGATGAGAAACCGTAGCCCGGCGTGTCTATCGACACCGAGCGCCAGCCACGCCTGGCGAGTTCCATCTGGATCTGCACGTAGAACACGTGGAACCAGGGTGTCTGGTGCAGCAGCACCACGGCTGGACGCGAGCGCGACAACCTGTCGCCATGCCGACCCGGATCGATATCGACATAGTGCACCTGGCCCAGAACGGAATCGACGTAGCCACGGTGCTGGCCATAGACAGCGCTCGGCGCAGCGTCGGCGGGAGACGCAAGATCGGTGGGCGGCCAGGCCCATGCGTCCGGCGCCGCGGCCATGGCTAACAGCCCCACCCCTAACAAAACGGCAATTCTTCGCGATGGTTTCATGGCCTGTCCCTCACCTTGTCAATGCAGCCGGGCTAACTGCTGAGCAGGGCTTTTAATGGTTGGGTTTCATCGGCCAGCAGCTCCGGGCTGGCCTTGATCCGTCCGGCCACCAGTTTCTTGGCGGTCAGGAATTCACCCGGACGAGAAATCGCGTCGGCTGCAATCACCTGCCCGCCACTCAGATACAGGGCCATGAAGGATCGCGCCTGCGGATCGCCGCGCAGCACCAGCTGCTCATAGCCCATGGACAGCCCCACCATCTGGAGTTTCAGGTCGTATTGATCTGACCAGAACCACGGAGCGGCCTCGTAGGGTCGCGGCTTGCCGGCGATTGCGGCCGCCGCAACCCGCGCCTGTTCGATCGCATTGGGCACGGACTCTATCCGTATGCGCGTGCCCGACCAGATGTTCGGATGCGCGGCGCAATCGCCAACCGCAAAAACCCGGGGCTGCCGGGTGCGCATCTCGGCATCGACCACAACGCCGTTGTCGGTGTCCAGGCCGGCCTGCGCAGCGACTGTCGTGTTAGGCACGAGCCCGACACCGACGATATAGAGATCGGCCTCGATCCGGCCGGCCGAGGTCAGGAGCGCTGCCACGCGATCGCCTGCGACCTCGACGCCCTGGACCGCCACGCCGGTGCGCAGATCGACCCCGGCGTCGCGGTGCACGCGTTCATAAAATGCCGAAACCTCGGGCGCGGTCACGCGCGCCAATACCCGGGGCAGGCCCTCGAGCACCGTGGGCTTGAGCCCGGACTTGATCGCCGAGGACGCAACCTCGAGTCCGATATAGCCGCCGCCGACGATCGCAACGCGTGCGCCGGCCACCCACTGGGGTTTCAGTTTCTGCAGATCGGCGATGTTACGCAGCGTATGCCAGTTGCCGGCGCCCGCAGCCCGGGCAGCGCTGTCGACGCCGAGCTGGCGGGCATGGCCGCCGGTCGCGAACACCAGCGACTCGAAAGCTAACAAGCGGTCATCGTCGAGCCGGACCTGCTGCGCATCCAGATCCG
>DAIQQI010000337.1:0-3766 GCA_036786925.1 Steroidobacteraceae bacterium | reverse complement strand
CAAGATGGCGCGGCTTTTTCTTTGGCGCACAAGTACGGCGAAAGTGTACCCGCAAGCACTCAGCCGGCGAATTCCGCCACGCCTGACAGGGACTTGTTGATGCCGCTCTGCGCGCTGGCCAGCACCCTGCCGCTCGCAAGATCCAGCTTGACGATCTCACCCGAGAAAAAGTTGGTCGCGAACACGTGCGTCGCGGTGACCGGCTCCGACATGGACGCCCAGCCGAAGCTCGCGAGCGGGTAGGCTTGCAGCAGCTGACCGGCAAGGTCGTAGGCTTCTATCTTGGCGCCGGCGATGACTAACAAACGGCCTGTCTTGTCGAGCGACAGATCGAAAAAGAAATGCCCGCTGTTGTCCGGGTGAGAGACGAGATTCGGCAGCTGCCGGTCATTTTCCAGGTCGTAGTGGAAAATGATCGGGCCGGATTCCGACGTGTAGGCCACGCGCCTGCCGCTGTCTAACAAGACGCTCGCCGTCAGGCCCTGAAAGCCACCGATACCGCCGTGCGTGCGGGTCGCAAATTCCTTCAGCACCTTGCCCTTGCGCGACATCGCGAACAAGTGCCCGTCGCCAAAGCGCCTGGTCCCCGGCATGAACGGCAGCGTCGTGTGCAGCGGCACGC
The DNA here is from genome assembly GCA_036786925.1 of Steroidobacteraceae bacterium. GTDB lineage: Bacteria > Pseudomonadota > Gammaproteobacteria > Steroidobacterales > Steroidobacteraceae > UBA964. Next base: position 3,144 of record DAIQQI010000337.1, on the reverse strand, counting down.
GGGACTTGTCGCCAACAAAGTTCTCGCCCATCAGCAGCCGCCCGTCCGGAAGGAAATTGACGTGCGCGAAGGACTTCGGCGGGCCAGGGAAATTCGGCAGCCGCTTGCCGTTGCGGGCGAAACGCACGATCTTGTAGGCGAAGGCATCGAATGCCCACAGCGTGCCATCCGGTGCGAAGCGCGTGCCCTGGACGATATGCGTGGTGTCGTCCAGCAGGATCGCATTCTTGAGTTTGAGTTCGCCGTCGTAGTGCAGCAACCGGCCCTGGCCGCGGTGATCGTCGCTCTTGTCGTTCAGGAGAGTGCAACCGGCAACGACATCGCCGCGTTCGAACGGAACAATTTTGTTAGTTCCGGATGCAGCGCGCGGCATCTCGGCCGCACCTAATGCCGCCGCCGATCCCGCCAGCAGGCCCAGCGTCTGGCGGCGGGTGACACGGCTCATTTCATCTTGTCCCAGCTGGCCTTGTTGCTAGACGAGGGCGGCAGGCGGCCGCAGTGCAGGCCGGCATCGACCATCAGCACCTCGCCGGTGACGACGCTCGCGCCTTCCAGGAACCACACCAGTGCTTCGGCGATCTGTTCGGCCGTGGGCACCGTCTTGAGCGGCACCATTTCGGCGGCCATGGTGAGAAACGTCTGATAGGCCTCAGGACTCATCGTGCCCTGCAGCCAGCGCGTCTGGATGGCGCCCGGCGCCACCGCATTGATGCGGATCTCGGGACCTAACACCAGCGACAGCGACTGCGTCAGCATGTTGAGCGCCGCCTTGCTCGCCGCGTAGGCCATCGACGAGGCGATGCCGGTGATGCCGCCGATCGAGGAGTTGTTGACGATCGAGCCGCGACCGGCTTTTTTCATGTAAGGCGCGACTGCGCGGACCATCTGGTAGGCGCCAACGACGTTCACTTTATAGATGTCGAGAAAATCCTGGGCCTGCAGGCCGTCGAGGTTTTCGTAGGGGTTGGCCTTGGTCTTGGCGGCGTTGTTGATCAGGTAATCGATTCGGCCCCACTTGTCGAAGGCGGCCTTCGCCATGCCGACACAGTTGCTGTCTTCTGCGACATCGCCCTGATAGACGATGACGTCGGCGCCTTTGGCGCGACATGCCGCCGCAGTTTCATGCGCTTCCTTTTCGCTGCGGGTGTAATTGATGACAACGTTGCAGTTGCGTTCCGCGAGCATGATGGCGGCAGCGGCGCCGACGCCGGTGGCAGAACCGGTGACGATGGCGACTTTGCGAGTGGTTGTGTTCATAGTGTCTTCATCATACGCCGGGACACAGTCCGCCCTGCGGAATGACAGCCATTTTCACGCGCGCTGTTAGCGCTCCTTCGCCACGATGCGGAAACGCACCAGCATCTGGTTCTCGACTGTCAGTGCACCGAGCAGCGCGGTGAACGGCGTCAAGCCGAGATCCGATTGCAGGACCGCCAGCTCGCCGCTGGCCGACAATTCCTGGCCGGAGACCTGCAGTTGTACCGGCACCCGCATTCGACGGGTCCGGCCTTTGATCTCAACGTCCACGCCAACGTCGAAACGGCCGTTCTGCAGGTCCACGGCATCCGTCGCGCGCAGCCGTATTTCAGCGAAATGCTCTGCGTCCAGCAGCGCGCCCGACAACAGGTTGCGGCGCGTCCCGTCGCGGGCACTCTGCGGCACCTCGGCCTGGAAGTCCGCACCGGCCTCGCGCCGCAGTTCCGGCTCATCGACCGTCAGCGAAGCCACCGGCAGCCGTATGTCGAATCGCGTGCCGGTCAGCGGCTCGGCGCGCGTCACTGTGCCTGTTAGGTCGCGGCTCGCAACCACATGATTGTGGCCGAGTGCGGCCAGTTTGCCGCCGCGATACACCAGGATCTGCAACAGCGATCGCTCCGTGTCGATCTGGTAGATTTTTGCGGCCGCGACGGGGACTGCCGGCGCGGTCACGGCGGCAGGGGGCTTGGACTCCCGAGGCGGCGGAGAAGTCGCACAGTGGCTCAACGACAGCAGCGCTAACAGCGCCGCGGGTACGCGCAGGCGTTGCAACTGCTGTTTGTGAAAATCGTACATTGACCGTGGCCTCCCAGCGGGGCTAGCTTACCGTCATGCAGCTTCGCAATACCAACACCGTCTGGGGCGCCGTTTCGCAGACTCTGCACTGGCTGATCGTCGTACTGATCGTCCTGCAATACGTCCTTGCGGAAACTGCCGAGGAGCTGCCGCTGGGTATGGCGAAGCTCGCAATGCTGGCAAGGCACAAGTCGGTCGGCATGACCATTCTCGGTCTGGCGATCATCCGGCTGCTGTGGCGTCTCGGCAATCGAACCCCCGCGCTGCCGCTAGCCATGCGCGCCTGGGAACGGATCCTGGCGCGCGGTTCACATGCGGGGCTCTATCTGTGTATTTTTGCGCTGCCGCTGACCGGCTGGCTGATGTCTTCCGCCAAAAATTATCCGGTCAGCTGGTTTGGCTGGTTCCAGTTCCCCGACCTCGTGGCGCCGGACCCGGGCCTGTTCGAGGCCACGCGCAGCGCGCACGGCATCATTTTCAATTGTCTTGCAGGCCTGGCGATTCTGCACGTGCTGGGGGCGGCCAAGCACCACTTTGTCAACCGCGACGATGTGCTGACCCGGATGCTGCCGTTTGGCCGGAGGTTACGGTGATCGTACGCGCCAGCATCCTGGCGCTGTTAATCGCCGGCAACGCCGCGCTGGCTGCTAACAGCAGGGCCGCGCCGCCGCCGCTGTTCACCGCAGATCCGGCGCGCAGTACCTTGCAGTTTTCATTCCGGCAGGCCGGCGCGATCAGCAACGGCCGGTTCGGGCGGTTTACAGCCGAGTTCCGCTTCGATGCCGGCAACCTCGCCGCCAGCTCGCTCGCCGTGAACGTCGACCTGGCAACGCTGGACACCAGGGACAAGGAACGCGATGAGCTGCTGCGCGGCGCAGACCTGTTTCTGGTCGCCAGATTTCCCAGTGCAAGTTTCCAGTCCACGGCCCTGTCGCGCCGCAAGGACGGTAACTACGAAGCACTTGGAAAACTGACCATCCGTGGTATCTCGCGCCAGCTGCGCTTGCCACTTGCGATCCAGCTAACGCGCCGTGCCGACCTGACAACCATGACTTTGCGCGGTACGACCGTCATCCGGCGGCTCGACTTCGG
>DAIQQI010000336.1:0-3778 GCA_036786925.1 Steroidobacteraceae bacterium | reverse complement strand
CGAAGCCGTCCATCTCCACCAGCAGCTGGTTGAGGGTCTGTTCGCGCTCGTCATGGCCGCCGCCAAGCCCGGCGCCGCGATGACGCCCGACCGCGTCGATTTCATCGATGAAGATGATGCACGGCGCGTGTTTCTTGGCCTGCTCGAACATGTCGCGCACGCGCGAGGCGCCCACGCCGACGAACATTTCGACGAAATCCGAACCGGAAATCGTGAAGAACGGCACCTTGGCCTCGCCGGCGATCGCGCGCGCCAGCAGCGTCTTGCCGGTGCCGGGCGAGCCGACCATCAGCACGCCCTTGGGGATCTTGCCGCCCAGCTTCTGGAACTTGCCCGGGTCCTTGAGGAAGTCGACGATTTCGCCCACTTCCTGCTTGGCTTCATCGACGCCCGCGACATCCGCGAACGTGACATTGACCTGGTCCTCACCTAACAACCGCGCGCGGCTCTTGCCGAACGACATCGCGCCACGGCCGTTACCGCCGCCCTGCATCTGCCGCAGCATGTAAAAGAACAGGAACAGCACCAGCGCCACCGGCGCGAGCTGCAGCAGGATCTGGTAGATCAACGGCGTTTCCGGCGGCGGCTCGGACTTGATCCGCACGCGGGACTTGTCGAGCATGCCGATCAGGGCCGTGTAATCGGTTTCCGGGTTGTGGACCTTGAGCTTGCTCTGGTTCTTGTCGAGCGCGTAGATCATCCCGCCCTGCAGAGTCACTTCACTGACATCGCCATTGCGGACCTTGGCGAGAAAATCGGAATAGGCGAGTTCGGCGGGTTGCGCCCCACGCGGCATGAATTCGCTGAAAACCAGCAACAGGGCCACCAGGACCACGGCCCAGATGGCGAAATTCTTGAATGAATCGTTCATGTATTCCTCGTTGGATCGACCCTACACCATTCAGTTCCCACCGGCTATGCCGGCGGTTTCAGCGGCGCGAGATCCAGGTCGCGACGCCTGCCTTCGCCTACAACGTATAACTCGGAACAACGGTCTCGGGAGGCAGCCGGTTTCGCAGATTTTACCTTTTTCAACAAATCGCCCGTTGGCGACGACCCGCTGGGGGCAAACCGGCACCCAGACCAGCTTGCATAAGGGCGTCGGCCCCGACTTCAAGACCCGGTATGCGAAAATGACCCATGGACCTGAACGAACGACAGCGAAAATTCCTGTGCGGGCTCGCGCACGCCCTGAACCCGGTGGTTTGGATCGGCAATGCCGGGCTCAGCGACGCGGTCGTGCGGGAGACGCAAAGCGCGCTGGAGTCGCACGAGCTCATCAAGGTCAAGGCGCGCGGCGCCGAACGTGGCGCGCGCGATGACATGCTTGCGCAGCTGGCCACACGCAGCAACAGCGTGCTGGTGCATCGTATCGGTCACGTGGGCGTGCTGTACCGGCCGCATCCGAAGCTGCCCAAGATCGTCATTCCGGACTGAGCCGCGCTATTCGTAGCGGACTTTGACGACTTCAAAGCTGCGCACGCCACCAGGCGCGGTCACGGCCACTTCATCGCCGACGCTCTTGCCGATCAGGGCGCGGGCGATCGGCGAGGTGATCGCGATGCGGCCGGCCTTGATATCCGCCTCGTCCTCGCCAACCAGCTGGTAGACGACCTTGGTCCCGTCGTCGAGATTCTCGATCTCGACCGTGGCGCCGAAGATCACCTTGCCCGTGTTAGGTATCGCGGTGACGTCAATGATCTCGCAATTGCCGAGCTTGGATTCGATTTCGCCAATGCGGCCCTCGATGAACCCCTGTTGCTCGCGCGCGGCATGGTATTCGGCGTTCTCCGACAAATCGCCATGGCTGCGCGCCTCGGCAATCGCCTTGATGACCGCCGGCCGTGACTCGCTCTTGAGCTTCTTCAGCTCGGCGCGCAACTGCTCGGCGCCGCGCAGGGTCATTGGACTTCGCTTCATGCGAGCAGCTCCCGGTGCAGGTCCTGAAGTTTGTTAGGTTCGACATGTTCGATCTGGTCGATCGCGGCGCAGGTCGCAAAAGCGCCCGCCATGGTCGTGTAATAGGTCACGCGCCGCTGCACCGCTTCGCGCCGGATGGTATTGGATTCGCGCACCGCCTGGCGCCCCTCGGTGGTATTGACGATTAGGTCGATCTCGTCGTTCTTGATCATGTCCACGATATGCGGGCGTCCTTCGCGGACCTTGTTGACGCGCCGGCAGGCAAGGCCGGCATCATTGATCGCCTTGGCCGTGCCGCCAGTCGCAATCAGCTCGAATCCCAGCGCCAACAACCGGCGCGCCAGCTCGACGGCGCCGGGCTTGTCGTGTTCCTTGACGCTGATCAGGCACACGCCGCCGGTCGGCAGGCTGACGCCCGAGGCAGCCTGCGCCTTGGCATAGGCTTCGCCGAAGGTGCGGCCGGTGCCCATGACCTCGCCGGTGGATTTCATCTCCGGCCCCAGAATCGGGTCGGCCTCGGGGAATTTCACGAACGGAAACACGGCCTCTTTCACCGAGAAGTACGGCGGCACTCGTTCGCGCAGCGCGCCCTGCTTGGCCAGCGTCTTGCCCGCCATGACCCGCGCACCGATCTTGGCGAGCTGGTAGCCCGTGGCCTTGGAAACAAACGGCGCGGTGCGCGACGCCCTGGGATTGACCTCCAGCACATAGATCCGGCTGCCCTGGATCGCGAACTGCACGTTCATCAGGCCGACGACATTGAGACCTAACGCGAGCTGCCGTGTCTGCACGCGCAGCTGATCCTGGATTTCCTTGCTCAGGGAATTGGGCGGCAGCGAGCAGCTGGAGTCGCCCGAATGCACGCCTGCCTGCTCGACGTGCTCCATGATTCCGCCGATCAAAACGTCGTTGCCATCGCAACAGGCGTCGACATCCACCTCGATGGCATCGTCAAGAAACCGGTCCAGCAGCACCGGGCTGTCATTGCTGACCTTCACGGCATCGGTCATGTAGGCCTTGAGATCGTCGGTATTGAAGACCACTTCCATGGCCCGGCCGCCTAACACATAGGACGGGCGCACCACGAGGGGAAAGCCCACCTGCTGGGCGAGTTTCAACGCCTGCGCCTCGGTGCGCGCGGTGGCGTTAGCCGGCTGCAGCAGCTTGAGCTGCTCGACCAGCTTCTGGAAGCGCTCGCGATCCTCGGCGACGTCGATCGCATCGGGGCTGGTGCCGATGATCGGTGCGCCGGCCCGTTCCAGCGCGCGACACAACTTGAGCGGTGTCTGGCCGCCGTACTGGACGATGACGCCCCTGGGTTTTTCCTTGTCGATGATCTCGATGACATCCTCGAGCGTCAGCGGCTCGAAATACAGCCGATCGGAGATGTCGTAGTCGGTGGAAACGGTTTCCGGATTGCAGTTGACCATGATGGTCTCAAAACCATCTTCGCGCAGCGCCAGCGCCGCATGCACGCAGCAATAGTCGAACTCGATGCCCTGGCCGATTCTGTTAGGCCCGCCGCCGAGCACCATGATCTTGGGCTTCCGGGTCGGCGCCGCTTCGCATTCCTCGTCGTAGGTGGAATACATGTAGGCGGTGGTGGTCGCGAATTCGGCCGCGCAGGTGTCAACCCGCTTGTAGACCGGGCGTATCCCCTGGTCGTGACGCTTCTGGCGCACCATGTCCTCGGTGATGCCGGCGAGCCGCGCGAGGCGCATGTCGGAACCACCCTGGCACCTGCGCGCTCGCCGGCTGTCACCGAACAGGGCCGTGTCCTTTTCGGCCATGACCCTGGCTTCCGACTGCAGCAGGTCCTCGACGATGAACTCGCGGGGTGTCCAGGTGAAGACCTCGA
>DAIQQI010000335.1:0-3779 GCA_036786925.1 Steroidobacteraceae bacterium | reverse complement strand
TTCACCGACAACCTGCCGAAGACCCGTTCCGGCAAGATCATGCGCCGGCTGCTGCGCGCCGTGGCGCGCGGCGAACCGATCACCCAGGACGTCTCGACGCTGGAAAATCCCGCGATCATCGACCAGTTGCGCGGCCTGCCGGTGGCCGCAGGCCGGCGCACGCCGCTCGTTAGAGTCAAAGCCAAAGCCAAATCTAAACCCAAGCCGAAGCCGAAGCCCAAGGCTGTGTCCCGGGCACGCAAGCCAGCAGCCAAGAAGAAGAAATAGCCGCCCGTGAGCACACGAATATGAGCGCAGACATGGACACTTTCTGGCAGGCCGCACGCGCCGTCGTGTCCGGGTTGCCCGCTACCGGCTACAAGACCCGGACCTTTGGCCGCAGTGCCGAGATGGCTAACATCCTCGTGCCGCTGATTGCGTCGAGAGAGAAAACCGGCACCTTTGCGCTGGCGGCCGAATACGAGCGCGATCCGTCAGCGCGCCCTTACACGGGCGACTATTTCGTCGTGACCTGGTTTGACGGCCGCCCGGCGCTTGTTTATCGAGTCACCGAAGTTGCCACGGTCCCGTTCAGCGGCATCGGCCCCGGGCATGTGGCCGTGGAGGGGCCCAATGCCCGCCAAGTGGATATCTGGCGCAAGATTCACTGGCCGTACTGGAGCGGCATGCTGCGCGAGTGGGGCCAGGAGCCCAGCGAGGACATGCCGGTGATTTTTCAGCGGTTTGAGCTGCTGTATCCCAAGCCGTGAGCCGACATACTGAGCCGACATGATTTTTCCGCGTTCCGTAATTGCTGTTGCGCTCCTGCTACAAGAGCCACCGAATTAGGGTTTTTCGGCACTTTCGGGCTAGAATCGCCTGAACTGAGCACGACCGGCGCTGCCGCGTCTGCGCTACAAGTGTCTCGATTCGACAAGATTCAAACAGGGGAATAAACCAGATGCGTCGTCAATCCTTAATCGCATTATTCGCGTCCGCCGCTTTCGCCGGCCTAACAGGCCAGGTCTCGTTTGCGCAGGACAAACCTCAGGGTGACAGCGCCGGGCTCCAGGAAGTCGTAGTCACCGCGCGCAAGAAAGAAGAATCATTGCAGGACGTTCCGGTCGCGGTCACCGCGCTGACGGCCGAAAACATTTCCGAACGCCAGATCAACTCGATTGACGACGTCGCGAAGTTCGCGCCGGGTCTGGTGTTCTCCAAGGCCTTCGGTCGCGCAACCGAGCGCCCGGTGGTCCGCGGCCTCGGCAGCGTGTTAGCAGGTACGGCGCCAGGACTCGAGTCCGGCACCGCCTACTTCATCGATAACGTCTATTACCCGGGCGACATTTCAAGCCTGGATCTCGGCACGCTCGAGCGCGTCGAAGTGATCCGCGGCCCGCAGAGCGCTCTGTACGGCCGCAACACCTACGCCGGTGCGGTGAATTTCATCACCCGCGACCCCAGCTCAGAGTTGCAGTCGTTTTTGAAAGGCAATATCGATAAAGATGAAACACGCGCGAGCTTCCGCGTCGAGGGCGGCATCGGCGAGTTTGTCACGGGTGAATTGGCCGTTCGCTATTACAATTTCGATGGCCAGTACACTAACAACCTGACCGGCAAGAAAGTCGGCCAGGAAAAGACCAAGGGCGTTTCCGGCACCCTGGTCATCAAGCCGTCCGACAATGTGAAGATCAAGCTGCGCGCCAGCTATAACGAAGACGATGACGGCTCGCGTCCGCTGTTCTTCAAGTCCGGCGAAGACAACAACTGCTACCCGGGCACGCGCTCGCTGGCTTCGTTCCAGAGCAACATCACGCCGAGCACGAATACCAACCAGTACTTCTGCGGCACGATTCAGCCGCAGCCGGTCTATCTCAACGATGGTCCGGTGACGCAGCCCGTGGTGCCGGTTAACGGCTTCCCGTTGACGTCGGCGTTTACGGCAGCACAGGCGGGAATTTTTGGATTTACGACCACCCCGTTCTACGCCGACACGCGCACCGGCCTGCCGTTCTCCGGCGTCAAGCGCAAGCTGACCTTCGGCACCGGCCTGGTGGAATGGAATATCGCCGGCTCTGGTTACACGCTGACCGTCGACGGCGGCGCCAAGACTGAGCGCCGCTTCACGGGTTCCGACAGCGACCATTCGTCGCTGAACGTCGTTCCGATCGATACGAACGGCGCGCGTGATTTCTCCAACGGCTCGTCCAGTGACTTTGTCGCCTTCGATGACTGGTCGTTGGAAGCGAAGATCGCATCGCCCGCGGACCGCCGCTTCCGTTGGCTGGTCGGCGTCTATCATTTCGAGCGCGATCAGGACGAGTTCAACGTCGACTTTGTCAGCACACAGGGCCAGAGCGCGCCGAACCGCTTGTTAGACACTTACAACAAAGCGATTTTCGGGTCGCTGGAATTCGATTTCACAGACAACATTTCGGCCACCGTCGAAGCGCGCAACTCGACTGAAACGGTGTTCCTGACCGACCGCTCGACCGCGGGGCGTCGCAACCTGGGTTCGCCCGGCCCGGTCACCTTCTCGCAGAGACGGGAATTCAAGACCACTACGCCGCGCGTAACCCTCGACTGGAAGATCACGCCGGATATCACCACCTATGCCATTTTTGCCAAGGGTTCCAAGCCCGGCGGCTTTAACGGCGCGGTGGCACTGAGCAACGGCTTCCCGCAGTTCGTCAACTTCGAGCCCGAAGAGGTCAAGACCTACGAACTCGGCCTGAAGGCCAGCTGGCTCAATCGCCGCCTGACCACCAACATTGCGCTCTACAAGAACGACGTGACGGCGCAGCAGTTGACCACGCCGATTCAGAACGCGGCGAGTGCGGCGCTGACTTCGGTGGTGACCAACCAGGGCGCGGGTGAGGTGAAGGGTGTCGAAGTCGAAGTGCAATTGAAGGCGACCGACCACCTCAATCTCGGCCTGACCTATGCACTGGCGGATACCGAGTACACGCAGGGCTGCGATGACTTCCAGTACCAGCTGACCAGCGGCGGTGGTGCCTTGCTGACCAACGCGCCAAGCCTGTCGGCCAACTACACGGGTCGCGGCGATTGCTCGATCGTCGGTAACCCGTTCCCGCTGGTGGCCAAGAACACGGCCACGTTGACGGCGGACTACGAGCGCCCGGTGGGTGATGGCGACAAGACCTTCTACACCAACGCGGACCTGCGCTTCGAGGACAAGAAGGCCGTGCAGGTGCACGCCAACCCGTGGACCGGTTCGGCCACGTTGTTAGGCCTGCGCATGGGTTACAAGACCGATCGCTGGCAGGTGGGCGTCTACGCGCGCAACCTGCTGAACGAGGATTCGGTCGTGTCAGCCACCCGCTGGTTCGGCCAGTTCCTGTTCGCGTCGGGGCTGACGCCGAGTGCGCAAACAGGCGTGGTGAGCGCCAGTACAACGCTGGACGCGGGCCTGCCGGCCAGATTCTTCTTCCCGGCGTTTACGACCAATGCAACGACCGGCGCCGTGACCTTTACGACGCCGCTGACCTGCCCGGGCAGCACTGCCTCGGCGCCGATCAACATGCTGGTCGACCCGATGACGGGCCTGCGCATCAACCCGGTAACGGCCTGCGTGCCCGCGGCGCAATACAGCCTGCCACGCGCCTTCTTCGGCGCACTGCGTCAGCAGCGCCAGGTTGGCCTTGAGTTCAGCTACAAGTTCAACGGCGAGAAAGCCGCGCCGCCGGTGGTCAAGCCCGCTGATTCCGATGGCGACGGTGTGACGGACGACATCGACCGTTGCCCCGGCACGCCGGCTGGCACCGCGGTGGATGCCTCGG
>DAIQQI010000334.1:0-3785 GCA_036786925.1 Steroidobacteraceae bacterium | reverse complement strand
GCGGATCGCTTCGTCAGCAGCGGCGCCCAGCGCGGAAGGCGGGCGGGGCTTGCCAGGCTCGATCGGTGTCAGGCGGCCTGCGGATGAGGCGATCAGCACCAGGTGCCGGGTACGTTCCGGCCAGTACGCGGCGAAAGTCTGGGCGACGAAGCTGCCTAACGAGTGACCGACGATGTCCGCGCGGTCCAGGCCGAAACGGTCCAGGAACAGCTTGATGTCATACGCGAAATCGATGCGCGAGTAACAGCACTCCGGCTTGCCCGAGACGCCATGACCACGCATGTCCAGCAGGAACACATGGGAGTCCCGGGCCAGCAGCCGGCCTAACGGCAGATACGCGAGCGAGCTGTTGGTATAGCCATGCAGGGACACGAGCGGTGGATTCTTCGGGTCGCCGAGCTCGATGTACCCGAGGGTCATGCCGTTCGCGAGCCGCACGGTTTTCCGGACCGCATCAGGGGCGGCGGCGGGATCACCGCCCAGCGCAGTTGCGGTCACTGTCGACATCAGCAGTGCCAGGCAGGCGCCACGTGCTAACAAGCTCGCCGTAGGCCGGGGCATCGTCAGGCGACCTTGACCCCGGTGGCCCGCTCCTGATCCTGAACCAGCCGGCGCGCGGACCAGAAATAGTGGAACGTGGCCCAGGCGCCCATCGGCACCAGCCACAGCATGGCCGACCGCAGCGATTCGCCGTTCGCGACATGGTCAGGCGCATACCAATCGCTCAGGAAACCGACCATCTGCGGGGCGATGATCAGGTTGCCGACGTTGGCCACGAACAGCGTCGCGGCACAGAACTGCGCCCGCATGCGCGGCTCGCACAGATTGTTCAGCAGTCCGAAGCAGGGGCCGATGTAGAAATAGATCGCGGGGATAAAAATCCACGACAGGGCCGTAGCCAGTGCGAGCGAATGCGTCGTATAGATGAAATACGACACGATGGTGGCAAAGCCGACGCCGCCGCCCATCAGCCAGACGATGCGCCGCGGATCGTTGAACCAGTTCTTTGCTAACAGCCAGCCGGTCAGGATCGTGGCGGCCGAGCCGCCGATCAGGTGGATCGGACCCAGTAGTGCGCCGGCTTCGCCGACGGTCAGCGCGAAGTTGCGCACCAGGTAGGTCGGCGTCCACCAGACCAGGCCCCAGCCCCAGAGCGCGGTCAGGGCGCTGGCGGTCATCACATGGATCGCCGAGCGCTGGGTCCACAAATACTGCATCGATTCCTTGAGCGACGCCGACGCACCGGCGCGCGGCGCCAGGCCATCGAGCTGGCCGCGCCGCGGTTCGCGGACCGTCAGGAACACCAGCACACCGAAAACCGCACCGGGAATGCCGAGCCACAGAAAAGCGGCGCGCCAGCCGGACTTGTCGGCGATCGCGCCCGCAATATCCGCGCCCAGCCAGGCGCCGATGGATGCGCCCAGCGCAAAAATCGTCAGTGCCATGGGTCGCCGATTGACCGGGAAATAATCGGACAGTATGGAGTTGGCGCCCGGCGTGCCACCGGCTTCACCGATGCCGACGCCGATGCGGGAAAACAGCAGCTGCCAATAATTTTGCGCGAGGCCGCAAAAGGTCGTCATCGCGGACCAGACAATCACCGACACGGCGATGATGTTGCGGCGGTTGCCACGATCGATCAGCCAGGAAATCGGGAAGCCGAAGAACACGTAGAAAAGCGCCAGCGAAACGCCTGTCAGCCAGGCGATTCCCGAATCGCTCAGTTGCAGTTCAAGCCGGATAGGTTCCAGCACCGTCGACATCACGTAGCGATCGGCAATGCTCAGCGTGTAGACGAGCACCATCATGACCAGGACGTACCAGCGCAGTGCCAGCGAACTGGTTGCGGGAGCGGCCGGTTGTGCATCGGTCGATGTATTCATTTATGAGGCATCCTTTTGTTCGCCAGGCCGGACTCGCCACTTAAGCACCAGAGGCGGCATCATAACCGGGACCGGGCGGGCTGCGACCCTCAAAACGCCTATTTGAAGACGACGTTGCGGCTGCCGTTGAGAAAGATCCGGTGCTCGATCGCAAAACGTACCGCGGTCGATAATGCGCGCCGTTCCGAATCCCGTCCCACCGCGACCAGCCGCTCCGGCGTATCGCGATGATCGACCCGCTCGACGATCAGCTCGATGATCGGGCCTTCATCGAGGTCGCTGGTGACGAAGTGCGCGGTGGCGCCGATCACCTTGACGCCGCGTTCGAAGGCCTGGTGGTAGGGCTTGGCACCCTGAAGCCGGGCAGGAAGGAGTGGTGGATGTTGATGGCGCGGCCCTGCAGCTTGTTGCACAGGTCATTCGACAGGATCTGCATGTAACGCGCCAGCACCACCAGTTCCGAGCGCGTGGAATCGATCATTTCCAGCAGCCTGCGTTCCTGATCGGCCTTGGTTGCCGGCGTGACCGGCAGGTGAAAAAACGGGATACGGTATTGGGCCGCAGTTGGCTGTAGCGTCACATGGTTGGAGACGATGGCCGTGACGTCCATCTTCAGCTCACCGATGCGGTGCCGGTACAGCAGGTCCTCGAGGCAGTGATCGAAATTCGAGACCATCAGCAGCACGCGCATGCGCTCCTGCGAATCGTGGATGCGCCATTCCATGTGCTCGATTTCGGCAAGGTTGACGAATTCGCGGCGCAGCCAGGAAACCGGTGATTGCTGCCGTGGTGCCCATGCGGCTGTCACAGCTCGCGGTCAGGATCAGCGGGTGTTCGGTGTCAAATTGCATCGCGCGTTGCTCCTCATGGCGTCTTACCGGGGTTATTATATTATGGCTGTTACATAAAAGGATCCCGCGCATGCACACCGTTCGGACTCTCGGGCTCATGGGCACTGGCGTCATAGGCGCAGGCTGGGCGGCCCGTGCGCTGCATTTCGGTATCGACGTGGTGGCGGCCGATGTCCGTCCGGAGATGGAGCGCACGCTGCGCGAAGCAGTCGCCAATGCCGAGCCGGCGCTGGCGCGTCTCACCAGCGCGCCGCTGCCTAACAAAGGCCGGCTCACGTTTACGACCGATCTTGCCCTGATGGCGCGCCAGGCGGACTTCATCCAGGAGAATATCCCGGAGCAGCTGGAACTCAAGCAGCGCGTCCTCGGCGAGGTCAGCCGCCATGCGCGGGCCGATGTCATCATCGCGTCCAGCACCTCGGGACTCATGCCGACGGACCTGCAGGCGCGGCTGCAACACCCGGAGCGCCTGTGTGTCGCGCATCCGTTCAATCCCGTTTACCTTCTGCCGCTCGTGGAACTGGTGTCCGGCGTGAAGACCAGTGAAGCAACGCTGGCAGCGGCGGCAGAGTTCTTTACCTACATCGGCATGCACCCGTTGCGCGTGCGCCGCGAAGTTCCGGGACACCTGACCGATCGGCTGCAGGAGGCGCTGTGGCGCGAAATCCTGCATCTCATCAACGACGACGTCGCGACCACCGGTGAACTGGACGCCTCCATCATCTACGGCCCGGGCCTGCGCTGGGCCGGGATGGGCACCAATCTCATTTACCACCTCGCCGGCGGCGAGGCGGGCATGCGCCACATGCTCGAGCAGTTTGGTCCCTGCCTCAAGTGGCCGTGGACCAGGCTCGAAGCTCCGGAGCTAACAGACAAGCTGATCGACCGGATGGTCGAGGGCACGCTGGCGCAGGCGGCGGGGCGCTCGATTCGCGAACTGGAGCGGCTGCGCGATGACTACCTGGTCGCGATCCAGCAGGTGCTGCGCGAATACGATATCGGCGCTGGCGCCACGCTGCGCGCGCTGGAAAACAGGCTGCTGGCGAGCGCC
>DAIQQI010000333.1:0-3787 GCA_036786925.1 Steroidobacteraceae bacterium | reverse complement strand
TGAAAGGTGGCCGCGAGATACTGGTTGCCGGACAGAAGAACGGCGTTGTGTACGGCTTCGATCCTGACCAGCGCGGCAAAATTCTCTGGCAGACGCGCGTCGGCCGCGGCGGCATCCAGGGCGGCGTGCATTTCGGGCTGGCGGTTGCCCGCACGCGCGTCTACGCGCCGATATCCGACATGACCGACGGCCGCGACGGTCGCCCGGTCACCGGGCCACCCCAGCCGGGTCTCTATGCGATCGATGCTAACAACGGAAAACTGCTGTGGTCGGCGAAGGCCGAGAATCGTTGTGGCGACAAACCGAATTGCGACCCGGGCATTTCAGCGGCGGTCACCGCGGCGGGCGACGTGGTTTATGCCGGGCACATGGACGGCAAATTCCGCGCTCATGACGGCCGCAGCGGCGCGGTGCTGTTCGAATACGATTCAACGCAGCCGGTCACGACCGTGTCCGGCGCAACCGCGCACGGCGGCTCCTTCGGCGGCGGCGGCACGGCGGTACGCGACGGGCTGGTGGTCGTAAACTCAGGCTACGGCATGTACTTCCACATGCCGGGCAACGTGCTGCTGGTATTCAGCGCACGCTGACGTCTCAGCTCTTCCAGTCGAAGAACTGCAGGTCCATCTCGCCGTCGACGCAGGCGAGAATGGACGGCACCAGCCGGTCGTGCGCCGGCGTCTTCATGTGGATGTTGAAGGCCTCTTCATCCTTGAAACGCGCGTACACCACGTAGGTGTGCGGCTGCGTGCGGTGCTTGATGACGTCGTAGACCCGCAGATGCGGCTCGGTGCGGTGGCTGTCCTCGGACAACTCCTTCTGCAGGCGCTCGAATTCCGCTTCCTTGCCGGCCTTGACCTTCAGCGTCGCAATAAACGTCGTGGACATCGTCTGCTCCTTTGTTAGCTCAGTCCGAGTTCGCGAACCAGCTCGTCGCGCAACCGGAATTTCTGGATCTTGCTGGTCGACATCGGCCATTCGGTGACAAAGCGGACCTGCCGCGGCACCTTGAACCCGGCGATTTCCTTGCGGCAGAAATCCATCAGTTCCTGTGCGGTCACCTGGGCGCCCGGCTGCTTCTCGACGAAAGCCGCGGCGACTTCGGCCAGCCGCGCATCCGGTATCCCAACCACCTGCGCCAGCTTGACCGCGGGATGCCGTTGCAGGCAGCTCTCGATTTCCGCGGCGGCCACGTTTTCGCCGCCAACTTTCAGCATGTCCTTGGTGCGCCCATGGAACATGATCGTGCCGGCCGCATCCATCGAGCCGACATCGCCGGTGTGGAACCAGCCATCGGGGTCGAGTGCGGCTGCGGTTTTCTCCGGATCCTTGTAGTAGCCGATCAGGGTTGAATAGCCACGCACCAGGACTTCGCCGCGCTCATTCAGCGCGCAGTCACGGCCGGTTTCGTGGTTGACAATGCGTACTTCCAGCCCCGGGAGCGGCCGCCCCAGGCGCCCGACACGCTCCTCGAGCGGGTCATCGAGACGGCTGGTGGTCACCGTGCCCGCCATTTCCGTCATGCCAAAGGTGCCGACGTAGATCGCGTGCGGCATCGCCTTCAGCATCGCGTCCTTGATGCCGGGCGGTTGCACCGCGAAGTTCGCGTTCATCAGGGTAATGCGCGACAGATCGGTGGTCGCGAAATCGGGGTGGCTGATCAGGTCCGACATGATGGTCACGAAGCATGGATAGGTCGCGGTCACCTTGTGCTGCGCGATCATCCTGAGCGCGGCGCCGGCTTCGAAAAAACCCATGGTCGCGTAGGCGCCGCCAACGTCGAAGATCGCGCACAGCGGCAGGATGGCCGCGATGTGGAACATCGGCAGCGGCGACCAGAACACGTCCTGGCTACGCAGCGCATAACGATGCCGGCCGAGCGCGATTGAATTGCGCACGATCGCCTCGTGCGAAATCAGGCAGCCTTTCGGATTTGCAGTCGTACCCGAGGTATAGAGCATGATGGCCGGATCGCGCAGCCGCACCCGCATGCGGGTTTCGTGCACGCTGTCCTCATCGACAGTGTCCGCGAGTGCGTCGAATGCCGCCTGCGAAACGAACCCTGCCGGCGCCGACTTACCTAACAGAACCAGGCTGTGCAGATTCGGCGCCGTGGCGAGCGCGAGGCGCCGCGGATCGCGCACCTCGGCCAGGCCCGGCAGCGCCTCACCCAGGCGCTCGACGAAATTGACCTGGTCGGCAATGACCTCGGTCGTGATCACCGCGACCAGATCGCCGTTGCCGATGACGTAGGCGAGTTCGCTGTACTTGTAGCGCGCGTTCATCGGCACGGCGACAGCGCCGCAGAACGCGATCGCGAACAGGCATTCGGCGAATTCGACGCAGGTCGGCATCAAGAGACCCACGTGATCGCCGCGCTTGACGCCCAGCGCCTGCAGCGAACGCGCGCGCCGCAGCGCCCGCTCGGTCAGCTGGCCATAGCTGAGCTGCTGCTCCGGCATGATCAACGCCGGCGAGTTGCTGAACCGGTCATTGGCCAGCAGCAACAGGTCACCCAAGGTCGTGACCTGGATGCGTACGCTGCGCAGCGATTCACTCTTGAGCGTCATAAAACAGGCCTCAGGTCAGCGGATCGAAATATTCCCGTTCCCAGGTACCGTCGACCGCCGCCACGAACACCGGCAGCAGCTCGGTCAGGATCGGCGACTCCATATGCGCCTTCTCCGCTGCCTCATTCTTGAACGACTCCAGCACCATAAAGCGGTTCGGTTCGCGCAGCCGGAAGAACTCGAAATATATCGTGTCCGGTTCATGGGCGCGCACGTGGTCCTGGAGCTTCCGGCAGACCCGGATGAATTCCTGTTCGTGACTCGGGCGCACCGTCATGCGCGAAATGAAAGTTACTCTGGCCATGGTTCACTCCCGCGAAGGCAATGCTGGATGGTAACTAGGGTGCGGCAGCAAATAAACAGTCACGCCTGTTTGTTTTCGGCACGGCTGGACAGTACAGTCTCGGCCGTGACCCAGCCTGACCCCGACTACCAGCCTGTCCTCGCCAGCGCCGAGCTGCCTGAGGGCCAGATGCGCGCCTGCCAGCTGGGCGGCCGCGAGCTGGTCATTTGCCGCACGCGCGATGGCCTGTTCGCCCTCGACAACATCTGTACCCACGCCCTCGCCCGGATGTCCGAGGGCCGGCTGCGTGGCCAACGCCTCATCTGCCCGTTGCATGGCGCTTCTTTTGACGTCCGGGACGGCCGTGTGCTGGGCGCGCCTGCGCAGCAGCCGCTCAAGACCTACCAGGTACGGGTCCACGACGACCGCATCGAAGTCGCTGTCGGTCCACCCTAACGACGCTGGTCGAAGCGGCGGCCGATCATCGCCGACGTGATATTGATTTTCTGAATATCGATCGCGCCGCCGGCAATGCCCCAGCCCCAGGCGTCACGCAGGCGGCGTTCCATCGGATAGTCCTTCGAATAACCGTAGCCACCCATCAACTGCACCGCGTTGCCACAGACTTCGCGCGCTATCTCGTTAGCAAAACACTTGGCAATCGAGGACTCGACGATGCTGGGGTGGCCATCTTCGGCATTCGCGGCCGCGCGCCAGATCAGCAGGCGCGCCGCGTCGACCCGGATGCGCATTTCCGCCAGGCGCACCTGCACCGCCTGGAAATCCACCAGCGGCTTGCCGAACTGCTGGCGCTCCTGCACATACTCGATGACATCCTCGAGCGCGCCCGAGGCCTGCGCCAGCGCCATGGTCGCGTTGCCGCAGCGCTCGAGATCGAAGGCCTCCATCAGTTTCTTGAAGCCACCCGCAGGCA
>DAIQQI010000332.1:0-3788 GCA_036786925.1 Steroidobacteraceae bacterium | reverse complement strand
CGACGCGCGCGGCAATGTCGGCCGGCGTCAGCAATTCGGCGTGCAGGATCGACGCGCGCAGGCCGGGCGCATGGCGCGCCAGCGTGTCGAGACAGGTTTCCAGGAACCGGCTGCGTGCCGCGGGCCAGCCAGCCGCAAGATTGTGTGGCGCGTACTGCACCACGGCCGACAGCACCTGCTGGCCCGCCGGCGCCATCCCGGCATCGTGGATCGACGGCAGGTGGATTTCCATGACCGGCTGCGGCGAATACTCGCCATACTTCGCGGGATTGAACGCACGCTCGACGTAGTCGGCGTCGGGCGCAAGCAGCAGGCGCTCGCCCAGGTCCTGCGTTTTCAGTCCGTGAAATTCCGGCGCGCGTGACAACGCCAGGTGCAGCTTCGCGGCCGTGCCGGTGGCGCGCAGGTGCTGCACGCGGCGCGCGAACTCGGCTTCGAGATGCCGCGCACCTAACAACCCGAGCAGCGTCTGCTGCGGGTCGAGCGCCGACACGACACCGCTGCAGGCGAGCGTTTCGCCGGACGCCAGCCGCACGCCGCTGACCCGCCCGGCGACGACTTCGAATCCCGCGACCCGCGCCTGGCAGCGAATCCCGGCGCCGGCCGCCGTGGCGGCGCGCGCCAGCGCGGCCGACAGCGAGCCCATGCCGCCTTGCGGAACAGAATAAGCCCCGCCGCCTGCGGCGCGATGCAGGCTGGTGAAAACCGTGCCCCCGTGCCTGGGCCCGGACCGGGTTCCTAACACCGCATCGAGTGCCAGCGCGCCCTTGATGCGTGCGCCGGTGAAATACTCATTCAGCCAGTCGTCGACGCTCATGGTCGCGATTCGCAATAACTCGCGCATGTCCTTGCGGCCGAGCCGCCGGACCGCCCATCCCAGCTTTGCAACCGGCAGCGCGTCACGCCAGCCGCTCAGCGCCAGCCGCGGCGGCGGCGCCGCATGCCAGCTGGCTAACACGGTGGCGAACCGCCGTCGCGCCGCGGCAAATTCCCGGAAGGCGTCGCGATCTGCAGCGTCGACTCCGGCGCCACTGACGCTGTCGCCATCGAACACCAGCGCCTCGGCGGCCGGATGCAGCGCCACCGAGCGCAGATTCTGCTGCGCAAAGGCCAGGCCGTGCTGCGTCAGGTTCAGATCGCCTGCGACCTGTGCGTCGAAGCCGTATAACAAATGCGCAATCGAAGAGACCCTGAAGCCGGGATGAAACTCATGCGTGGCCGCGCAACCGCCGGCCTGCGCGGCGGCCTCGAGGACCAGCACCCGGCGCCCGGCGCGCGCGAGATACGCCGCGCACACCAGTCCGTTGTGCCCGCCACCAACGACGATAATGGGCGCGCGCTCAGTCATCGCTCCACCCTTCGGGCACGCCGTCGGGCTGCCCCAGATCGAGCAGCACTTCGCGCGCCGCGTTAGCACCGGGCGCCGCCATCACGCCGCCCCCGGGATGCGTCGCCGAGCCGCACAGGTACAGCCCGCGCAGCGGCCCGCGATATTGCGCAAAGCCCGGGAAAGGCCGGTTGAAGAACAACTGATCGACGGTCAGCTCGCCCTGGAAAATATTGCCCTCGGTGAGCCCGACCTCGTTTTCCAGTTCCTGCGGCGTGCGCACTTCGGCGTGCAGCACCAGCTTGCGGAATCCCGGGCTCTGGGTTTCGATCTGGTCGAACACCGTGTCGCGAAAGGCATCGCGATCCGCCTGCGTCCAGTCGCGTCCCTGCACCTTGGGCGGCACGTACTGCACGAACACTGACATGTAGTGCTTGCCGGCCGGCGTCATGGTCGGATCGGTCATCGACGGGATCAGCAGGTCCAGGTAGGGATCGCGCGACCAGCGGCCATCCTTCCAGTCGTCATAGGCGCGCTCGAAGCGCGCCATGGAATCGAGGAAATGCAGGTCGCCACAGTGCAGCGGATGATTCTTGCCTAACGCCGGGAATTCCGGCAGGCCATCGAGCGCGATGTTGAGCTTGCCGGAGGAGCCGCGGATCTTGAAATTGCGCGCCTTGGCGATAAGATCGGGCTCCAGCGACTTCTGATCTAACAAACCGAGAAAGGTGCGCTTGGGATCGAGATTCGACAGCACGCAATCCGCCAGGATTTCCTCGCCGCTCGCCAGCACCACGCCGGTGACCTGCTTGCCGCGATTCAGCACTTTCTCGACCGGCGCATCGCAGCGGATCTCGCCGCCGAACGACTGCAGCGCACCCGCGAGCGCCTTGCTGACCGCGCCCATGCCGCCGCGCGCATAACCCCAGGCGCCGGCCTGGCCGTCCACATCGCCCATGTAGTGATGCAGCAGCACGTAGGCCGTGCCGGGGGAGTGCACGCCTAACGCCGTGCCGATGATGCCGCTGCCGGAAAAATTGGCGCGCACCAGGTCCGACTGGTAGTACTCGGCGAGATAGTCGGCGATGCTCAGGGTGTAGAAACGGATGGTGTCGTAGACGCCCTGTTCGCCAAGATCGGCAAAGCGCTTGCCGAGATACAACAATTCGCGCAGGTCGCGTACTTTGAGCGAGGTCGGGTCCGGCGGCGTGCGCAGCAGCAGCGAGCGGATGAAGCGGCACTGGCGCATGGTGTCGCGCGAATAGCGCTGCCAGGCATCGGCGTCATGCGCGTTGTGGCGCGCGATTTCTCGACGTTTGACGTCCTTGTCGACGTAGCCGCCGAGATAGTCGCCATCGCGCGTAAACGTGACGCCGCCGCCATAAGGAACGATCTGCAGGCCATGCCGCGCCAGATCCAGCGCGCGATAGATCTCGGGCCGCAACAGGCTGCAGACGTACGAGCAATTGGAGTAGATCCAGCCCTTGTGCAGTTCACGGCTGACAGCCGCGCCACCGATGTAGGAGTTGCGCTCCAGCACCAGCACTTTGAGGCCGGCGCGCGCCAGGAATGCTGCGCTCGTGAGGCCGTTGTGGCCCGCGCCGATGACGATGGCGTCGTAGCGCTGATTTGATCTGGCGGCTGAACTCACGGCGCCGGCGCTTTCACGATACGGCCGCCCTGCACGACCACCGGCACCGACTCTAACAAGCGGACATCGACGGTCGGATCGCCCTGGACCGCAATCAAATCGGCGTAATGACCGGGCGCCAGCGAGCCGACATTGTCTTCCCAGCCCATCGCGCGCGCCGCAACCAAGGTTGCTGACTGCAAGGCCTCGACCGGCGTCATGCCGCGCTCGACCATGATGTGAAACTGCCGCGCGTTCAGGCCGTGCGGATAAACGAAGGCGTCGGTGCCAAACCCGAGCCGCACGCCGGCCTTGTGAGCTGCGGTAAAGCCCTGTCGCTGCGCTTCGGTTGTTTCAATATTCTTGCGCAGGAATTCTGCCGGCCACTGCTGCTTGCGTCCCTCGGTATCGATGTAATCGCCGTTGTAGACATCCATGACCAGCGTCGTGCCTTTCTCCCGCGCGAGGCTTATGCCCTGCGCGTCGATCAGCGATGCATGCTCGACCGTGTCCACACCGGCGAGGATCGCGTCGCGAACCGATTGCGCGCCATGCGCATGCGCAGCAACTTTGCGGCCCCGCGCATGCGCGACCTCGACGACCGTGGCAATTTCAGCGCGATTCATTTCCGGCGCACCGGGAACCCCGCCATAAGCTAACACCGCACCGGAGGCGATGACCTTGAGCAGGTCGGCGCCGTCGGCCAGTGCCAGTTCCGCCTTGCGCCGGAACTGCTCCTGGCCGCGCGCGATGCCGCCACGCACCAAAGTGGGCGTCGCCTCCGCGGGTATGCCGGGTATCAGGAGATCGCCGCCGCCGCCCGGGATCGTG
>DAIQQI010000331.1:0-3790 GCA_036786925.1 Steroidobacteraceae bacterium | reverse complement strand
GTCAAGGCCCAGCAGGTCCTGGTCGAATTGTGGAACAACGATCTGATGGCGCAGTACCAGGTGGCCGTGAACGACGCGACCGCCGTGCGCGCGCGGGCGGATGAAGCCTGCACGACCGCCGCGGTGGCGCGCCGCGAAGCCGATCGCTGGGTGCGGATGCGCGCGCAGAAACTGGTGGCGGATGACGTCGCCGAACGCGCCGTCGGCCAGGCCGATTCGACCGCAGCCGGATGCAACGCGACAAGGCAGAGCATTCGTGTCGCGAATTCGCGCGTCGACGCGGCTAACGCCATGCTGGAGCGCACGAGGATCCGCGCGCCATTCGCCGGCACGGTCGCGGAAATCAATGGCGAGCTCGGCGAATTCGTGACGCCGTCGCCGGTGGGCATCCCGACGCCGCCCACGATCGACCTGATCGACAACAGCTGCCTGTACGTGTCCGCGCCGATCGACGAAGTCGACGCGCCCTCGGTCAAGACCGGGATGCCGGCGCGCATTACGCTCGATGCATTCCAGAATCGGCAATACGAGGGTCACGTGCGGCGGGTCGCGCCCTACGTGCTCGAAGCGGAAAAACAGTCGCGCACGGTGGAGATCGAGGCCGAGATCGACAACCAGAGCGGACGGGAAAACCTGTTGCCGGGTTACAGCGCGGATGTCGAGATCGTCATCGCCAGGCGCGACGACGTGCTGCGTGTTCCGACCGCCGCGATCATTGAAGGCAAACGCGTGCTGATCGTAGATGCGGACGGCGTCGTCGCGTCGCGCGACATCAAGATCGGCATCGGCAACTGGGAATACACCGAGGTGATCGAGGGCCTGGCCGCGAACGACAAGGTCATCACCTCGATCGACCGCGAAGGCGTGGTCGCGGGCGCCAAGGTCAAGATCGAAACCGGGACCAGCACGGCCCGGAAATAGCGCCCGCATGATCGAACTGAAAGCCATCGAGCGCACGTTTCAGGTCGGCGATCAGTCGGTGCATGCGCTCGATGATGTGACGCTGACGATTCGCGACGGTGAGTATGTCGCGGTCATGGGTCCCTCGGGCTCCGGCAAATCCACGCTGCTCAACGTGCTCGGCTTGCTCGACAAGCCGAACTCCGGCGTCTACCAGCTCGGCGGCATCGACACGACGCATCTCGATGACAACCAGCAGGCGCAGGTGCGCAGCGCGCAGGTGGGTTTTATCTTCCAGACCTTCCACCTGATCGCCCGGCTGACAGCCGCGGAAAATATCGAGCTGCCGATGCTGCTCGCGGGCGTGCCGGCCAAAGAGCGGGTCGCGCGGGCCGCGGCGCTGATTGCCGGCGTCGGGCTGACTGACCGCGCGCATCATCGCCCCGATCAGCTGTCCGGCGGGCAGCGCCAGCGTGTCGCGATCGCACGCGCTTTGGTGATGAAGCCGAACCTGTTGCTGGCCGATGAACCGACCGGCAACCTCGATTCGGTGTCCGGCAAGGAAGTCATCGAGCTGCTGGAGAAGCTCAATCGCGACGGCTATACGCTGATCGTGGTGACGCACGACCCGCTGGTTGGCGCGCGCGCGCGGCGCCGCATTGTCATGCGCGATGGCAAGGTGGTCGAAGATGCGGCCACTTGATCTCCTGATGTTTGCCGGTCAATCGCTGCGCCGCGCGCGCATGCGCAGCAGCATGATGCTGCTCGCGGTCGCGATCGGCGTCGCCGCGGTCATCATGCTGACGGCGCTGGGCGAGGGCGCACGGCGCTATGTGACCAGTGAATTCGCGTCGCTCGGCACCAACCTCGTCATCGTCATCCCCGGCCGCACCGCGACCGGCGGCGTGAATCCCGCGCTGATGTCCGGCGACACGCCGCGCGACCTGACGTTAGACGACATGGAAGCGGTGCGGCGTCTTCCGACCGTGTCGGACGCTGCGCCGCTGGTCATCGGCCAGGGCACCGTGTCATCGGGACGGCGCGAACGCCAGACGTCGGTACTGGGCACCACGTCGAGCTGGCTCAATGTGCGGCAGTGGAAACTGGAGCGCGGTGAGTTTCTGCCGGCGCAGCAATCGGATCGCGGCGGGTCCGTCTGCGTGCTCGGTATCCGGGTCGCGCGCGAGCTGTACCCCGACGGCGATGCGATCGGTCAATGGTTACGGATCGGCGACCGGCGTTTCCGGATCATCGGCGTCATGGGTTCCGAGGGCCGCTCGATCGGCTTCGATGCCCAGGACGTGGTGATGATTCCGGTGGCCTCGGCGCTCACCATGTACAACAAGACCAGCCTTTTCCGCATCCTGATCCAGGCGCGCGACCACGACCTGATGCAGGTCACGCGCGCGCAGGTGATCGATGTGCTGCGCAAGCGCCACCAGAACGAGGAAGACGTCACCGTCGTCACGCAGGATGCGATGCTGACCACTTTCAACGGGATCTTCGGCGCGCTCACCGCCGCGCTCGCCGGCATTGCCGGTATCAGTCTGTTAGTCGCCGGAATCCTGATCATGAATGTCATGCTGGTCGCGGTAAGTCAACGCACTGCGGAAATCGGCCTGCTGAAGGCGCTGGGCGCCAAGCCGCGCCAGATCACCAGTATTTTCCTGACTGAAGCCATCCTGCTCGCGAGTGCCGGTGCGGTGATTGGCCTGCTGATCGGCCAGGCGGCAACTGCGGTGATGCGCGGCATGTTGCCGATCGACGCGGTGGCGCCCCGGTGGGCGACGGCGGCCGCGCTTGTCATCGCGGTCCTGAGCGGCCTGGTGTTTGGCATTCTGCCCGCGCGCCGCGCCGCGCGACTCGATCCGGTGCTGGCGCTGGCGCGCAAGATCTGATGCTGCAGCAGGATTTCATCGCGTTTACGTATTCCGCCATCAAGGCGCGCCGCAGCCGCGCGTTCCTGACCGCGCTCGGCATCGGCATCGGCGTGGCGGCGGTCGTGCTGCTGACGTCGATCGGCGCGGGTGTGCAGCAATACGTGCTGCATCAATTTACGCAGTTCGGCACCAACATCATCTCGGTGCAGCCCGGCAAGTCGCAGACCTTCGGCGCCAACCCCGGCCAGTTCGCATCGATGCGGCCGCTGACGATCGACGACGCCATGGCGTTCAAGCGCATTCCCAAAGTGCTCAATGTCGTGCCGATGATGCAGGGCAATTCGGATGTCGAGGCTAACGGTCGGGTCCGGCGTACAACGGTGTTTGGCGTGGGCCCGGAGTTTGACGAGGCCTACACCTTTGCGCTCGCGGGCGGCAGCTTCCTGCCCGAGGACGATCCGACGGCGCCGCGCGCTGTGGCAGTGCTGGGCTCCAAGATGCGCCATGAGATCTTTGGTGATGCCAATCCTCTCGGCGCGCTGATCCGCATCGGCGGCGAGCGCTTTCGCATCATCGGCTTCATGCAATCAAAAGGCTCGATGATCGGTTTCGATCTCGACGACACCGTCTACATTCCGACCGCGCGCGCGTTGTCGCTGTTCAATCGCAACGGGCTCCTGCAGGTCGACGTGGTGTACGCGCCGGGCGTGTCGGCGCGCGAAGTCTCCGATGCGGTGACCCGGGTGCTGATGGCGCGGCATGGCCGCGAGGATTTCACCGTGGTCACGCAGCAGGAAATGCTGGATACGCTCGGTAACATACTCGGCGTGCTGACGGCGGCGGTAGGCGCGCTCGGCGGTATCTCGCTGCTGGTGGGCGGCGTCGGAATCTTTACCATCATGACAATCGCGGTGCGCGAGCGCACCGCGGAGATCGGCCTGCTGCGCGCGCTCGGCGCGACCCAGCGCAGCATCCTGAAGTTTTTTCTGGGTGAGGCTGTGCTGCTCTCG
>DAIQQI010000061.1:0-12469 GCA_036786925.1 Steroidobacteraceae bacterium | reverse complement strand
GGCTACCTGAAGCGCGTGATGCGCATGCATCCGGCCGGCAGCCGCCGCGACGCCGGCACCTGACCAACCTAACAGCCGCGCCGTGTACCCGGAATTGCAGGGCAAGGTCGCCGTCATTACGGGCTCCGGACGGCGCGGCGGTCTCGGCGCCGCCATCGCCCGGCGCCTCGCCAGCGAAGGCGCGCGCATCGTGTTGCACGATCTCGGGCGCACGCAGGGCGACGTCGCGCCGGCGCACGGGGTCGGCCAGATCGATGAGATGCAGGCGGTTGCAGACGAAATTCGCAGCCTGGGCGCCGAGGTCAGCGTGTTTGCCGCCGACATGCGCATCGAACGCGAGGTCGAGGCACTGATGGCGCACGCGACCGTTACCTTCGGCCGCCTCGACATCCTGATCAACAATGCCGGCGTTGGCTACCTGTTCGGGCCGCTGCTCGATACCACGGAGGAGCGCTGGCAGACCGTGTTAGGTGTCAACCTCACGGGCGCGTTCTTTGCACTGAAGCACGCCGCGCGACAGATGACGCGGCAGGAACCGCACGCGGGCTGGGGCCGCGGACGCATCGTGTCGGTGGCCAGCAAGGCCGCCAAGTCGGCCTCGCTGTACACCGGCGCCTATGTGACCTCCAAGCACGGCCTCATCGGCCTGACGCGCGCGGGCGCCGTGGAACTGGGCCCGCAGGGCATCACCGTCAACGCAGTCTGCCCGAACCATGTCACCACGGGCCTCGGGTCCTGGCAGAACGATTTCATGGCCGGCAAGCGCGGCCTGTCGG
Source organism: Steroidobacteraceae bacterium (assembly GCA_036786925.1). GTDB lineage: Bacteria > Pseudomonadota > Gammaproteobacteria > Steroidobacterales > Steroidobacteraceae > UBA964. The sequence continues at coordinate 11,693 of DAIQQI010000061.1, read as the reverse complement.
TCGATGATTATCTTGCCGCCATGCGCGGCCGCATTCCGTTAGGTCGCGTCGGTCTCACCGAGGATACCGCCAAGGCCTGCGCTTTCCTGTGTTCGGCGCAGGCCGTGTACATCACCGGCGAGGCGATGAACGTCAGCGGCGGCGAAGAGAATCACTGAGGTGGCCGCGGCCGCACCGGCGCTCGCCGGACCGACCTGGCCGTCGCCGCGCTACGCCTGGTACGTGGTCGCGATGCTGCTGCTGTCCTACGCGCTGGGCGTCGTCGATCGCAACGTCATTGGCTTGTTAGTGCCGTTCCTGAAGGCGGATCTCGATCTCACCGATACCGAAGCGGCGATGGTCATGGGACCCGCGTTCGCGATATTTTTTGCGGTGGCAGCGCTGCCGATCGGTTTCCTCGTCGATCGCTGGCGGCGTGTCCCGGTCATCTGGGGCGGACTCCTGATCTGGAGCCTGGCCACGATATCCTGCGGTTTTGCCGGGTCTTTTGTCGGCTTGTTTCTGGCGCGGCTGCTGGTCGGCGCCGGCGAGGCGAGCACCACGCCCGCGTCCGCATCGACGATCGCGGATACTTTTCCGCCGTTGCAGCGCCCCAAGGCCTTTGGCGTCTTTCAGGCCGGCGGTTCCGTCGGCATCGGCATCGGCTATTTGTTGAGCGCCGTCGCCCTCGGCATGACCGGCTGGCTGCAGGCACTCTGGCCCAGCGTGTTAGGTCAGATGCGCAACTGGCAGGTGGTGTTTTTCATTGTCGGCCTGCCGGGACTGCTGCTGGCCGCGCTGATGATAGTCACGTTTCGCGAGCCGGGACGTTTTGGCGCCGCGCAGCAGCTGCCCGCCATTTCGCTCAAGCCGCTGCTGGCGGAACTGCGGGCGAACTCCTGGGCGCTGGCGGCGGTCATGATCGCCACCGTCATGAATGTCATGATCGTCAACGCCAAGTTGTCGTGGTTTCCCAGCCTGTTCATGCGCGTGCACCACTGGGACCCGAAACAGGTCGCCTACATGCTGGCGGCGGTGGGCGTGCCGTTAGGTCTGTTCAGCGCATTGACGGCCGGCTGGGCGCTTTCCTGGCTCGAGAAGAAGGGCCGGCGCGACGGGCCGATGCTGATCATGATGCTGCAATGCCTGGTGTGGAGCATTTTCGGGCCGCTGCAGTGTCTCGCGGCGACGCCGCAGGCGACGTTAGCCTGGCATGCCTGCAGTTCGCTGTTCGCCACCTGGTGCGTGACGGCGGCGTTCACGGCCCTGAACCGCATCACGCCCAACCGCCTGCGGGGGCAGGTGATGGCCGTCTACTCGCTGGTGTTCGCTTTTTTCGGCGTTTCCCTCGGCTCGCTGTCGGTGGGGGTCCTGAACGACCGGGTGTTTACGGCGCCGGGCGGAATCGCCTACAGCCTCGCGTTGGTGTGCGGCGGCATTGGACTTATTGGCGTGCTGGTTTCCTGGTTCGGCCGCAGGGCTTACACTAACGCTGTCATTCGCGCAGAAAGCATGGAATAACGCATGTTGCAGAAATGGGTTTTGGCTCCGGACGATATCCAGCGCATCGCAGGCGCCTGCCGCGCGCACGCCTTGCGTGAAGGCTGGGCGGTCAGCATTGCGATCGTCGATGACGCCGGTGGCCTGTTGCATTTCGAACGCCTGGGGGCCCGGGTGTCCACCGTCGCCGTTGCCACCGGCAAGGCACGCACCGCAGCGTTCACGCGCGCGCCCTCGGCCGCCTTTGCGCAGCGCGCCAAGGACAACACCAATTTCCTGGCGCTGGATGAGTACCTGCCGTTGCAGGGCGGGCTGCCGCTGATGTACAAGGGCGAATGCATCGGCGGGGTCGGAGTCTCTGGCGTGCTGTCCGAACAGGATGAGCAGGTCGCGCGGTCCGGCTGCGACACGCTCGTTGGTTAATTTGACCGGTTTATTTGAGGAACAGTGACATGGCCATCAATCCCGCCTACGTGACCGACATCGAAACGCAGGTCCAGCCGACGCACGACGAACGCGCGCGCCAGAGTTTTGTCAGCACCGTGCGCAAACACGCGATCATCGACATGCGCAGCAAGGTGCAGGAAGACTGGACCCAGCGCGTGGCTCCAGCGCTGGCGGCGCGCGGCACCGAAGTGCGCAACTGGAAAGACATCCAGCAGGCGATGGAAAATGAGCCGTCGTACCGCTTCTACAGCTCAACGCGCTACAACGCCCAGGAGATGTGCTACCTGTCGGTGCAGCCGGCGATCGAGCGCGCGCTGCCGAAGATGATTGCGCTCGCCCGCGATGCTAACAAGGCCGCCAGGGCCGGCGGCTCGCTACGGCTCAATCCGAACATGGAAATGCCACGCTACCTGAAAGCGCTGGACGTGCACCTGGCGCCCGGCTGGACGCACAGCGAATTCACCGCCGACGACGTCGCGCAGGGCGCGGTGGTCAGTTTCGGCGGCAAGGTGTTCACAGGCCAGCATCCCTATCGCAAGCATCCGGGCGTGATTGCGCAGACAACGGCCGAGTGGCTCAAGCGCAAGTTTCCGCAGTTCAAACCGCAGCGGGTGCTGGATCTGGGCACCACCAGCGGTAAGAACCTGTTGCCGTACGTCGAGATATTCCCAGGCATCGAGGCGCACGGCATCGATGTCGGCGCGCCGGTGCTGCGCTTTGGCCATGCGGTGGCGGAAAATGCCGGCATTCCGGTGCATTACAGCCAGCAGAATGCCGAGCACCTGGATTTTCCCGACGCTCATTTCGACCTGATCGTGTCCAGCTTCTTTTTCCACGAAGTACCGGTCAAGGCCACCAAACAGATCCTGCGCGAATGCCGGCGGCTGCTGCGGCCCGGTGGCCACATGGTGCACCTCGAGCTACCGAACGAAGCGGCCGTCGACAACTATGCCAATTTCTTCTGGAACTGGGACACGGCTAACAACAATGAGCCGTTCTATACCAACTTCCGCGCGCAGGACCCGATCGCATTGTGCAGCGAAGCGGGCTTCAGGCGCGAATCCTGTTTCGCGCAGCTGGTGCCGGACTTTGCATCCTCAGGCGAAGAGAAGTTCGAACGCTTCCTGCGCGGCGAGATCGAGGCGCCCCAGCATGGCAACGGCGGCTGGTTCTTCTTCGGGGCGCTGAACGCCTGAGCCGTGGACGCCCTGCCGCGCGGCGTTTTATCGCGCGCTCTGCAGAAACGCGATGATGTCGGCGCGATCGCGCGGATCAGTCGCCAGCTGCACCACCATCTTGTTGCCCGGCACGAATGTGTTGGGATTGCTGAGCCAGCGGTTGGGTTTCGCGGGATCCCAGACGAACTTCTTCTGCTGTAACGCCGTCGAGTAACTGAACCCGGGAACGCTGGCCACGCGTCGGCCTACGACACCGCGATGTCGGGGGCCGGCGCCATTGCTATCGAGCGAATGACACGCGCCACAGCGCGCGGCGGGAAACGAACGCGTTCATGACGAGACTCCAGGTGGTGGTGGCCAAAACCGCACTACGCAGCGGATGCAGGTCCGGATGCAATCCAGGAATATATTTTTTTTGCATGCATCTGCGGCTGGCTGGCATGCGTATAGGCCACGAACCAGGCGATAACGCCGCAACCCTATCCAGGAGAATTCAATGTCTATCCAGCATCGTCTCGCAGTCGGCGCGCTCTGTGCAGCGCTGCCTGTGCTGTCCATGGCCTCGAGTCATCGCGAAGCGCCGAATATCACCCGGCTGCCGACAGTCGACTCAACCGATTTCTATCTGTTCAATTCCTATGAACCGGGCCGTGGCGACTACGTCACCCTGATCGCGAACTACATTCCGTTGCAGGCCGCGTATGGCGGCCCGAACTATTTTGCGATGGATGCGGCCGCCTTGTACGAAATCCACATCGACAATGACGGCGATGCGAACGAAGACCTGACCTTCCAGTTTCGCTTCACTAACAAACTGGCGAACAACAACAAGGGTCTCACACTGCCGATCGGTACCGGTGGCCAGCAGCAGAACGTTGCCGTGCCGCTGAAAAATATTGGCCCGATCTCTGCGACCGACAGCTCGGCGCTGAATTTCAACGAGAGCTACTCCCTGACGCTGGTGCGCGGCGATCGCCGCCGCGGCCAGGGCAGCGAAGTGACCAACGCCAGCACCGGACGCAGCGAATTCGGCAAGCCTTACGATTTCGTGGGCACCAAGACCTTCGGCAGCATCGCGGGCTATGAAAGCTACGCCAGCAAGTTTGTCTACGACATCAACGTCCCTAACTGCGGCGCTCCTGGTCGTGTATTCGTCGGCCAGCGTGCGGAAGGTTTCGCCGTCAATCTCGGCCGCGTTTTTGATCTCGTGAATCTGGTGCCCGTGGATGGGGAGTCTTTCCCGGGCGGCATTCGTCAGAGCAAGGACAACAACATCATCGGCGATGACAACATCACGACGATTGCGCTTGAAATACCGAAGAGCTGCCTGAAAGGCAATGGCAACGGCGTCATCGGCGGATGGACCTCGGCCAGTCTGCGGCAGGCGCGCATCCTCAATCCGAACGCCACCTTTGCCAAGCCCGAAGTCAACGGCGGTGTGTTCACGCAGGTGTCACGACTTGGCATGCCCCTGGTCAACGAAGTGGTAATTGGTCTGCCAGACAAGGACCGGTTCAATGCCAGCGAACCGGCGCAGGACGGTCAGTTTGCCGCCTACGTCACCAATCCGACGCTGCCGGCACTGCTCAATGTGCTGTTCCGCGATGCCGTGAACAGTACGCTGGGAGCCAGTATCGCAAACCTCGCGCCGTCCAATATTCCGCGCAACGATCTGGTGACGACATTCCTGACCGGCTTTCCGGGCGTCAATCAGATGGCGCGCGTGACGGCTTCAGAAATGACCCGGCTCAATACGGGGATTCCTGCGAAAGCTGCCGACCAGCAGAGCACCTTCGGTGTAGCGGGCAACGACCTCGCCGGGTTTCCTAACGGCCGTCGTCCCGGTGACGATGTCGTCGACATCGCGCTGCGTGTCGTGATGGGCCGCCTGTGCCACCCGATCCCGGTCAATGGCACGCCGACCAACCTCGGTCTGTGTGCACCGGCCGACGCTCCGGTCGGTACCGCGCCGTTCACCGACGGTGCGCCGCTGAGCGCAGCGGATTTTGACACCCGCTTTCCGTATCTGCGCACGCCGAATCCCGGCGCCACGAACTAACGCCGCGCCTAACAGGAGAGCAATATGAAACAGATCAAGACACTATCCGTCCTGGCCATCGTCGCTGCAGCCATCACCGGCTGCAGCGGCGGGGCCGGCCCCGGCGGCATGCCGGTGCAGCAGGCGCCGCAGATTCTGGGTCCGGTGACCGCGGAACTCGCACAGGACACGACCTCGCAACCCCTGAGCTTCAAGATCACCGACAATGACACGGCGTCCGACATGCTGCAGATCTCGGTCAGCAGTGCCGACACCGATCTGATTCCCGCGCAGGGCCTCAAGGTCGAAGGCACGGGCGCAGATCGCGTGCTGCGCATCACGCCGGCAACGGAAGCGGTGGGCACCGCCACGGTCACGATCACCGCTCGCGACCCGGGCGGACTCGCGACCTCGGCGATCCTGACCGTCAAGGTCAATCCGGTGCTGGTGTCCTTTCGCTCGCTGACCAATGAGGCGTTCGCGAAAATGGACAGCGCGGATGAATCGAAAGTGTTCGGCGTGACAGTTCAGTCCGATGTCGACAACGATGAAAACGCGTTCGACTCATTGCTGCAGTAAGAAGCAGAGGCCGGCCGGCGCCGTTCTGGCGCTGGCCAGCCTCTGGCTGTCGGCCTGCGACCTGCAGGTTCGCGGCAAGAGCATTGCGTTCACGCCGGCGTCGGCGGACACAATCGTGTTGCATCTCGACAAACGCCTCGGCGGCTTGCCGGCCCTGGCGACGCCGATTCAGGTTGCCGATGAGCTGCAGTACCAGCACAAATTCCCGGCGGCCGAGACGGTATTGAATGAATGGCTGTCGGCCCATCCGACCGATGCATCGGCGCTGCTGCAGCGTTCACAGCTGCGCGTCGCACTCGGTAATCCGCGCGCGGCGCTGGCCGACTGCATGCGCGCCGCGCCGAGGCTGTCGGCTTTGGCTGCGTCGGCCTGCCAGGCCCAGGCCCTGGCGGCGCTGGGTGATCGTGAGCAGGCACGCCAGATCGTCGAACGCGTGTTAGCACAGGCGACAGGATCCAATGCAGAAATCAGTTGGGCCAGCGGCATTGCCGCGGAACTGGCCGAGAAATCCGGCGACCTGGTGGGCGCAGAAGCCCGGCTGCAACGCGCACTGGATACAGCGGGCGGTGCGCATTACCCGCGTGTCGCCTATGCGGAGTTCCTGCTGCGCCGCCAGCGTTACCATGACGCCTGGCGTCTGTTAGAAGGCGCAGAAGACTCCAGCTCGGTCATACGCCTGCGTCGGCTGGCGCTGGAGAAGATGTAATGCGCTTCAGATCCCGGGCGGTGCTTGGTGTCGTCATGCTCTGCATGCTGCCGGTGGTCGAGGCCCATACCGGTGGCACCAGCTACGTGGATGTGCTGGCCCCACAGGATCCCGCCACGCCGCGTCTGCAGGTTGATGTCGCGTTACCTGATGTGGCCGCGGCGCTGCGGCTGGATCGCGACGCGGACGGCCGCCTGCGCTGGCGCGAAGTCACGGCTGCCCAGTTCGAGATTGGAGCCTTTCTGCAGGCGCGCCTGAATTTGAGTTCTGCCGGCCGGCCCTGCCGTCCGGAGCCGATCGCACGACCGCTACTGGTAGACCGTGACACGGGCCGGCACCTGCGAGTCTTGTTAGCTTACGCCTGCAGCACGCCGGGCGGTCAATTATCGCTGGATGCGGGTCCGTGGTTTGCCGAGGTCGCGGACCAGGGGGTCTATGTCACCTCGGGCGGCGGTAGTGACCAGGTGTCGTTGCTAACAAAAGACCGGCCCGCGGCGGTGCTGGACGCGCAGCACACGCAGGGGTTCGGCCGATTCTGGATGCTGGGTGTGGAGCATTTGTTGAGCGGTTATGACCATCTGGCATTCCTCGCGCTGCTGCTGCTGGGTGCGGTCCGCAAGTCGAATCCCGCGATCGGAATCCGCAGCCTGTTCTGGGAAACCACCAAGATCGCAACCGCGTTTACGGCAGCGCATTCGATTACGCTCGCGCTGGCCGCCACCGGGACGCTGCGGATCCCGGCGGCGCCAGTCGAAATCGCGATCGCCGGCAGTATTTTCATCACCGCCGCGGCCATCTTTGCCGGCGCAGACCGCTGGACCGGCTGGCCGCTGGCCTTCGGTTTCGGCCTGGTCCATGGCCTGGGCTTCGCCAACGTGCTGGCGGAATTGCTGTCCGGTCGCAATCTGCTGACGCCGCTCCTGGGCTTCAATCTCGGCATCGAAGTCGCGCAATTGCTGGTGATTGCAGTCGTGGCGCCGCTCCTGTGGCAGGCCATGGCCCGTCCGCGGCTGCTGCGCGGCACCAGCGCTGTCTCGGCGCTGCTGCTCGCGGGGCTGTCGGTCTACTGGATGGCGCAGCGATGGCCTTGAAACAAGTCATCGCAAAAAGATCCACCTGAGTGCATCCAGATGACGCATCCTGCCGTAATGGCGTATTGGGTCCCCCAGCATTTGCCGGCTGCCGCGGGGCTGGCACTATTGGCCGATAACTCGTGGGGGACAATGGCGACAGCGCAGGCAATAGCCGAGGTTCCGGATGCGTTTCGCGGGTTGCTCGCACGGATCGTCGCGCGCGACAGCGAAGCCCTGGGCGCGCTGTTCAATGACGCCGGCGGCCGGCTGTTCGCACTGGCCAACGCCATCCTGCGCAGCCGCGAGGACGCCGAAGAAGTCGTCTGCGACACTTTCACGCAGGTCTGGAACGATGCGCATCGCTTCGATCCGGGCCGCGCCAGTGTCATGGGCTGGCTCACGGTCATTTGCCGCAGCCGCGCGCTCGACAAGCGCCGGCAGCGCAGGAGCCCCGCGCAGGTCGTCGATATCGCGTCCGTGCAGGAGCTTGAGGATCCGCAGCCCTTGCCCGTGGATCTGCTCAGTTTGCTGGAGCAGGGGACACGAGTGCGGCAGGCCTTGGCCGACCTACCGCCGGAGCGCCGTGAACTGATCGCGATGGCTTTTCTGGAGGGGCTGTCGCATCCGGAAATCGCCGAGCGCACGAATCTGCCGCTGGGGACTGTCAAAAGTCACGTGCGCCGCAGTCTGTTGCAGTTGCGTGACACGCTGGAGAGGGAGCACGCGTGATGTCCAAACCCGATAGCACCCCGACCGACGAAGCACTGGAGCAATTCGTGTTCGAGTCGCTGGGCGCGGCGGTGCAGCCTGCGTCGCTGGACATGTCGGCCCTGAACAGGATGCGTGCGCGCATCCTGCAGTCGCTGCAGCCGCACGAGCCGCCTCCGGCCGGCACCGCGACCTTCAGTCCGGCAGCGGACGGCTGGACCGACCCGGCACCTAACGTGCGCATGAAATGGCTGCGCAAGGACGAAGTCGAGGGCGTACAGGAATTGCTGATCCGGCTGGGGCCGGGCGCGGTCGTGCCCGAGCATTCGCACAATAAAGAAGAGCACATGGTCATCCTGGATGGCGAGCTGCATCTGGGCAGCCACTTGCTCCGGCAGGGCGATGTGCATATTGCGCCGCCGGGCAGCTGGCATCCGCCCATCACCACGGAGCGCGGCGTGCTGATGCTGCTGCGCTGCGAATACCCGTTTCCGGCTGGCTGACATGCTGACCGCCGAGCTCAAGGACGAAGAGCTGGTGGCTCTGCTGGCGCGTTGCGCCCGCGGCGAGTCCGTGGCGCTGGCTGCGCTGTATCGTGCAACCGCGCCACATTTGTTAGGCTGCCTGGTGCGCATCCTGCGCCGCCGCGCGCTGGCCGAAGAAGCCTTGCAGGATGTGTTCGTCCAGGTCTGGCAGCGCGCCGCGCAGTTTGAGCAGCAGCGCGGCCGGGTCTACGCCTGGCTGGTGTCGATCGCGCGCTACCGCGCCATCGACATCATGCGTCGCGAACGCATGGTGCAGATCAATCCGCTGGAACTGGCGGCGGCGGTGGATGCCACGCTCTCGGTCAGCGATGACGAGACCACGCAGCTGCACGCCGGTAATTCCGCCGCGTTGCAGACCTGCCTCGCGCGTCTCAACCCCGAGCAACGTCAGAGCATCGAGCTGGCTTTCATCAATGGACGCACGCACCCGGAGGTGGCAGTGGCGATGAGTCGCCCGGTGGGGTCGGTCAAGAGCTGGATTCGTCGCGGGCTGGCGGCGCTCAGGGAATGCCTGGAATCATGCAGTACCCAAGCCACGAACTGATCGACCGGCTGGCCGCCGAATACGTGTTAGGCACGCTGCGCGGTCCGGCGCGCCAGCGCTTCGCGCGCTGGATCGAGTCCGATGCCAACGCGGCAGTGGCCGCGCGGCGCTGGGAAGACAGGCTTGCGCATCTTGCCGACGATGTCCGGTCAGTCGCGCCGTCGCCACTGGTGTGGCGCGACATTGAACGGCGCATCGGTGCACCGACAACCTCGCAGGCCAGGCACTGGTACGACAACTGGCGCCCGCTGGCGCTGGCAGCGAGCGTGGTGCTCGCGGTCGCGCTGTTCTGGGTGCTGGACACGCGCGATGACAGTGCGAACTGGCAACTGGCGGCGCAGCTGCGCGATGACAAGTTGCAGCAGTCACTCTGGAAGATCGAGTATGACGCGACCGACCGCAGTCTGCAGGTCAGCGCTCAAGTTCCCTATGCGCTGCCGTCGGGTACCGTGCATGAGCTCTGGGCACTGCCGGCCAACGGCGCCGCACCGGTGTCGTTAGGTTTGCTGCCGCAGACGGGCTCGCGGAAAGTCGCTCTTGAACCGGCCCAGGCCGCGGCCTTGTTAGCAGCCGGGCAGCTGGCGGTGAGTCGCGAGCCAGCCGGCGGGTCGCCGACCGGCGCGCCGACCGGTCCGGTGCTCATCGTGTCGAAGCGACTGCCGTTAGCCTAACGCGCGGCCAGCAACTTCAGCGCCTGCTGTTCCTGCTCGGGTGTTGGCCAGCCCGTCTGCGCGCGCCGCTCCGCCGTCTGGGCGCGCCACCAGCCGAGTGTGGCGTTGGCCGTGTCCATGAGCGGGCGGAAGCGCAGTCCGGCGCGCAGCGCGGCCGCGCTGTCGAAATGCGGTGTCTGGCCACTGCCCAGCAGCCCGTCGCGAACCAGCGGCAGTGAGATCCCAACCTGTTTCAGTATCTCCGGCGTCGCCCACTTGAACTCCACAGGCGTGGACGACAGCTTCGCCAGCGGCTGCAGCATCTGCTGCCAGCTGACCGGTTTCGCAGGTCCCGCCGCGTTGTAGATCCCGGCCTGGTCGCGCTCCGCGAGGTCGATGATCCACGGGCAGAGATCCTGCGCATCGATCCACTGGATTTCATCCGCTGGATAGGGCGGAGCGAGCATCTCGCCACCGCGCGCAACGCGGTCGACCCAATAGGTGAATCGATCGGTGTCGTCTCCCGGCCCGAAGACATAGGTCGGGCGCACGATGGTCGCCCTCTGACCTAACGCCGCCTGCACCCGCCGGTCGCACTCTGCCTTCAGCGGGCCATAGGTCTTGCCGGTGACCTCCTCGGTGTCAGGCTGCGGCGCTGGCGCGAGCTGCGAAGTTTCCTTGAAATACGGACCGCGCGAAAAGTCGTAGACCGCGACCGTGGACACATACAGATAGCGTCCGGTCCGGTTTTTCAGCAGTTCGAGGGAATCGCTGACATGCCTTGGCACGTAGCCGGAATTATCAATCACGACATCCCAGCGGCGATCGCCCTGCAGGGCCGAGAGGCCGGCTCCGACCTTCGTGTCGCGATCGCCCAGCAGGATTTCCGCACGCCCGGCGAAAAGGCTGGGTGCACTGCGGCCGCGATTGAACAGCGTGACGCGATGACCGCGCGCCAGGGCGTACTCGACCTGATGCCGCCCGAGGAACTGCGTGCCGCCCAGGAACAGCAGGTCCAGTTTCCGGCGCGCCGGGCGGATCGTCCTGCCGTGTGCCGCCATGGCGGGAAGCGCCATCAGGGCCGTGCCCTGCTGCAGTAATTCGCGACGTGTGACCATGCTGCTCTCCTTGGAAACGGGGAATGTGTCGGAAATCTACTTCGGTGCGTCCGGCTGCAACTCCGGAGCTGCCGCTGCAAATGCGGGCAGGCTTCGCAGATGCGCATCGATGGCGCACAGCCGCGGATAAGGCGCCAGGTCGCATTTGAAGCGCCGTGCGTTATACATCTGCGGCACCAGCGGGATGTCCGCCAGGCTCAGCCGGCCGCCGAACAGATAACGATCGTCGGTCGCGTAACGCGCGGCTTCTTTTTCCAGCGACTGGAATCCGGCCGCAATCCAGTGTGCATACCAGGTGTTGACAGTGGCATCGTCGTGACCCAGCGGATCACGCAGATAGTTGAGCACGCGCAGATTGTTGAGCGGATGAATATCGCAGGCGACTAACAAGGCCAGCGCGCGCACGCGCGCCCGCGCCAGCGGCTCCGCAGGCAGCAACGGCGGTTGCGGGTGCACTTCGTCGAGATATTCGATGATCGCCAGCGACTGACCGAGGATTCCCTGCTCGGTCTTGAGACTCGGCACCAGGCCTTGCGGATTTTCGCGCCGATAGGCAGCCTGATTCTGCTCGCCGGCCGCGAGGTTGACGGACGCGGATTGATATTTAAGTCCCTTGATGCCGAGCGCA